>JAQGPE010000487.1 GCA_028293225.1 Akkermansiaceae bacterium
CGCGCCGGGTGACCGGCCAAGGCGCTCAACTCCGCTTTCTGGGCCGGCGGGGAAGGCCGCAGGGCAAGAATGATGGAGCCGCCCGCCAAGGTCAGTCCGCCCAGGATGAGAGGAAACGAGCGGGGGAGAGACGGCGGGCGGATCACGGCAGATTAAGGAATGGGCCGGAGAAAAGACAACGGCGCTCCCGGAATCCAGGAGCGCCGAGTCGTGAGGAATGATCTCAGTAGTCGTTGCCGATCGGAGCGCCGTCACCCAGGCGGGAAACGCGCATGCTCTCGAGGGTCAGACCAGCGGCGCCAGGAACGGCGCCAACCTGGGCCTGCAGGGCGTTGGCGAAGTTCAGAGCCGTGCCGGCGAGGGTGCTCTTGTAGAAAAGATGCTCGTAGCCCCAGAAGCTGTACTGACCTTCCTGAACGGCGGTCGGCGAGTAGGCCACACCGTTCCAGGTCAGAGCGCGCGCGCCGCCAGGAATGGCGGTGCCCACGGCGTCAGCGATACCGGTGTAGCCGATGAACGCGTTGGTGGCGACGTTGCTCTTGCCAGCAAGAGCGCCAGCCAGCGTGCCGCCGGAGCTGTAGCCGTTGTTACCGGTCGAGAAGATCGAAGTGCCCTTCGGGAAAGGAACCGGAGCGCTGATGGTGTCGCCGTTCACGGTCACCGAGTACTGAAGCACCGTGGCGAAGGCGCCGAGGCCGGCTTCGGCCATGGCGGTGATGCGGCTGCCGGAATCCGGGTCACGGCCCAGGCCGTAGACGAGGGAGGTTTCATCGGCGCTGGCGCCGGTGAACAGGGCCAGCGGCAGAGCGCCACCGAAGTAGAGCGACTGGATCAGACCAGGGGTGACGTTGGTCAGGGCGGCTGGAGCGCTGTCGTTGGCCAGGAAGACGAACGGAGCGACGCAGACGAGCTGGTCGGTCAGCTGAGGAGAGGTGAATGGGGTGGAAGCCTGGTAGACGTCCGACATGGCCATGTCCGGGATACCGACTTCGGTAGCGGGAGCGGTGGCATAAGCGGTGCCGGCCACCGACTGCGGCGTGTCGGACTT
Organism: Akkermansiaceae bacterium; assembly: GCA_028293225.1. GTDB lineage: Bacteria > Verrucomicrobiota > Verrucomicrobiia > Verrucomicrobiales > Akkermansiaceae > Haloferula. The sequence continues at coordinate 1,049 of JAQGPE010000487.1, forward strand.
CAGGAAGGTCACGTTCAGACCGCCGGCAACCGTCTGGATGCCTGCGCCGGAACCGGACCAGGAAGTTTCAACGGTGATCACCTGGCCGTTCACGGTGCCCGTGAAGTTGGCCTGGGTGGCGCCGCTGAGGGAGGTACCCACGTAAGCGTAGGTCTCGCCGGTCATGATGGCCTGGATGGCCGCGTGGACGGACGAGCGGAACGACGTCGCTCCGGTGATGCGGACGATCGGAGTGTCGGCGGAGGCACCGGAAACCAGGGCGAGGCCCATCGCGGTGGCGAGGATTGCGATCTTGGAGTTCATTTTCGAATTGCTAGTGGGTGGAATATTGAAGCGGACGGGGGAAGACGCATCAGGCGATGCGACGGCGGCGAACCAGGACCAGCATGGCGCCGAGACCGGCGATCACGGCGGAGGAGGTCTCAGGAACGGGCGTGAAGCTCACGATGCCGCCGCTGGAGATGGAGAAGGAGCCTTCGTAGGCGCCGGCCTGCGCGCCGCTGATGCGGAAGAGGGCGAGCGACTCGGCAGGGGTGCCTTCGATGTTGGAGAAAGCGCCGAAGTCGAGGTTGCCCGGGGTGTTGCCGGAGGTGCCGCCGGAAGCCATGTAGCTGCGCCAGCTGTTCGGATCGGTGTCACCCTGGATGGAAGCGACGGTGCTGTTGATGGTGGCCTGGCCGTTGCTGAAGGCGGTCGCGACGCCCTGCAGGCGGGTGGAAGTACTAGTGCGACCGTTGCTGCTGGTGATCTGCCATGGAGGCGTGGTGGCGTCACCGGCCTTGGAAGCGTAGATGGTCGCGGCGGCGTCACCGTTGATCGAGTCAACGTTGGAAGGGCTGCCGGCGATGCCCCAGGAGAGGTCGGTGCGGGAGCTCCAGTTGGCGCCGTAGAGGCTGGTGAGATCGGCTCCGATGTTGCCGAGATTCAGGGTCAGGTTGCCCGTGGCGTCACGGAAGCTGGCGGCGCTGCCCAGATCGACAACGTAGGTCTGGCCTGCGCCAGTGCCGGAAGTGGCGTGGAAACCCATGAGGAGGTCTCCCTGGGAGAAAGTAACAAGGGCGGCTCCGGCGGGGGCGGCGGTCGCCAGAGTGGTGGCGACGAGCGCCAGAATGTGATTGAATTTCATGGTAGCGAGTCGAGTGGTTCACCCCGTTGTTCCAAGGAGGGGCCAACGGAGGACGGTATTCAAACCGGCGCACTTGTTAGCCCAAGGAGCGTTGCGTCACGTTTGCGTCACGCAGCAACCTCCTCTGCTTCAGGGAACAGCGGTCACACTGAGACGGACGAAGAGCGGCGCCGCTCCGGATGGGAAGGTGTAGACCACTTTAGCTGAATCGACGGCCACATGGGTCGTGTCGGTGGTCCACGTCGTAAGGTTCGAGGAAGTCTCCACCTTGAAGCCGGTGACGCTGGCCGTGGCGCTGCGAGGCCAGGTGATGGAACTCACGCCCGCGGTCGTCACAATGGCCGGCCGGGCCGTGGAGACTGCCGGGTCAGTGCCCATGAAGTATTCGAGGCCGTTGCTGAGACCGTCGCCGTCGAAATCCTTCTCATCGGTCTGGCCGCCGACGTTTGTCTGAGCCCAGGTCGTGTAGGCAGGAGTCGAAGTGGTCGCAGGCACAAAGGAAAGAACCCCGTCGCTGGAGAGGCTGAAATGACCGAGATACGTCGCAGCCGGAGCGGCGAAGGTCAGCCGGAACAAGCTGAGGGACTGAGTGGTCAGACCTTCGATCTCGAGCCCGGATCCGAAGTCACTGGCGCCGTTACCCGTATTTCCTAAGGCGCCGCCGGGATTCATGTACTGACGCCAGCTCTTCGGATCCAACTCTTCCTGGATCGTGCCAAAAGGATTATTTGCCGTGGCTTTCGCCACGCCGTTGAAGCCTTGGTCAAACATGCCGAAGATCCGGGTCGAAATCTGCCGGCGGGCACTGGACGAAGTGACGGAGTAAGGTCCAGCAGGAGTACCAGGCACCGTTTCACCCCGTGACAGGTAGCTGGTGGCGGAGGGATCGCCAACCACCCCTTCTTCCGCATTGGAAGGGCTTCCCGCAACCCCCCACTGAATATCGGAGCGGGTGTACCAATCAGCTCCAAATAGACTGGCCAAGTCGGCATTCAGATTCAGGCCGCCCAGATTCTGCACCGTGCCGTCCCGGAAACCGGCCGCGCTGCCGATATCGACGACGTAGGACTTACCAAGGCCGGTACCGGAGCTCACACGAAAGCCGAGAAGGAGATCGCCCTGGGTGGCGGTGACGGGATCGCCTTCAGCGCTGAAGGCGGCAAAAGGGAGGAAAGCAACAAGAGCAATGAGAAGATTTCGTTTCATGGCACGACCGGGAGGATTCTCCCGGCCGCGACTCGAACGGAGCCCCGCCTTCCCGTGAAGGGAAGATGGATGACGAATCCGTCACAGGAGACGGCTCAGTGGCCTTCCTCACCGGTCGGTCCCTGGGACTCCTCTTCCTGCTTCTTTTTGTCCTTATCCTTGTCTTCCTCGCTACCACCACCCTCGTCATCCCCGCCATAACCAACGACTTCCACCGAAATATCCGATGGAGCCTGGATCGTCGCGGCGGTGGTTTCCGGCGTGGTATTCTGCTGGTTCTGCGTCGTTTCCGTCACCCCGGCTGCCGCGGCGGCGTTCGAAGCTGAGGTCAGAGCGCTGACCGAGGGAGCGGAGACCGTAGCGGTGGCGCCGGAACTACTACCTCCCACGGAGATGTTGGATGCATTGACCACCACGGCGGCGGCAATGTTCAGGTTGCCCGAAACGCGGATGCCCGCGTCGCCCGCGTCGATCGTTCCTTCCGGTGCGATCAGGTCAACGTCGGCAGGCTTGACCCCTGCGACCGTACTGAGCACCCCGATGCCACCGCCGGTGGCAAGGCCGGCCAGGTCGGTCTTCACGTCGCCGCTCTGCGGATCGATGAGAACACGGGTTGGAGGAGCGGACTGAATCGTCTTGGAAGACGAACCGGCCGCGATGTCGCCGTGGGTGGACCAGATGATTTCGTTACCGCCGCGGAGCGTGAAGATCCGGGAGATCCCGAGTTCCACGTTCTTATCGGTGAAGATATTGATGTTGCCCCCCGCTTCCGTGATGATGCCGGGAGGGACGAGCGGACTGCCGATCACCGACTGCGCCAGGCTGAGCGAGCCGCCCGGAGCCAGGAGGGTGATATCGCCGCCGCTGCGGGTGCGGATGTTCCGCGAGCGGGTGTCGATGTTTCCCGACCAGGTCGTCCCCGGGAACAGGGTCGCCACAGCGTCCTTGCCCTGGTCATAAGTGCCGAAGTGCTCGCTGTCCGGGTCGTTGTAGTTCCGGCCGGTGTCACGGAGGACGAGGTAGAAGATCTGCAGAGCCGCCTGTTTCTGCGCTTCGCTATCGAGATCTCCAAATTGTTGCGGAGTCAGGCCGAGCTCTTTGAGGTGGGCCGTGCCCTCGTCGTTGTTGACGAACTTGGTGATGAACGCGGCGAAGTCGGCCTTGCTCGTGTCGAGCGAAGAAGCGTCACCGATCCCGGCGGCGGCGATGATGTCCGCACCGCCGAAGGCCAGATACGGATTGCGGGCATTGCCGATGCTGGTGATGCCGACGCCGGTGCCGTCGGCATTGTTCGGACCCACGCCGAGATCGAGATTGCGGCCGGCGAAGACTTCGAGCGTTCCGCCTCCGGAGATCTGGATGTCACCCGCCGCCGCCGCACCGCCGATGTTTCCGGTGGCACGGGACTGAATCCGGCCGTCGGTATTGATGTCGTAGGCGATGATGTCGCGGCTGGCGGAGACGATGCTGATGTCCTGGGCCGTGTTGTTCTGGATGTAGAGCGAGATGTCGCGCAGATCCTGCCCGGAGAGAATCTCCGCGAACTTGGCCGAGAACAGGGTCAGGCCGGAAATGTCGCCGGATCCGGAGTAGATGCGGAGCGGATCCTTGTCATCCTGATGGAGCAAGTGACCTTGAGCATCGACCGAGTGTCGCGACTGGCGTTCCTGGAGGGCACCGTCGGTCGAGCCGGTCTCGATAAACAGCGACGCCGTGGAGTTGAGGAAATTCACCTGCGTCGTCCAAGCCAGGTTGTTGACGTTTCCAACCAGTTGCTGGTAGCCGAATGGATCGGCGATTTCCGGCAGGGCGCTCGGGTCGGCGTCAGAGAGGTTGATGAGACTGGAAGCCCAGACCTTGTTCTTCAGCGTGTCCGTTCCCTGGGCGTTGAAACCGTTGACAGATCCAGCCGCCATGATCTCCAGCGTGCCGGTCTTCGACGGAGCGAGGGTGATGCCTCCGGTCAGGGCAACGTCGCCCGAGAAGGAGGTCATCTTCAGCGTCCCCGGCATCAGGTTGAACGCATAGGTATACGGACTAACCAGGGATTCCGTGAGGCGCAGCCACGGCTGATAATACGAGGCCGATCGTTGGGCGGTATTGAGAACCAGCTGGGTCTGATACCAAGCCTGCAGTGTGGAGTACGAGAGGCCGTCCGCCAATGTCACAGCCTGACGCAGGTTGATCGAACCACCAAGGGCGGAGACCGAGACGCTATCGTCCTGGGCATAGGTGGAGAACCAGGTCTTGTTCCAGTAAGAGTTGTTGAATCCCTGTGGGAGCAGCGAGGGGTTGGCTACCGGACCAAGCAGGACGCTGTCCGCCGCGCTGACGTCAAATGAACCCTTGCCCACGAACAGCGTGGTTGGCAGCCAGGCCAGGGAATCGATCGCCGCCGTGGCGCCCGGCTGGCCGAAGGAAGGAGAGCGGGTCGAGTTCGTGATGATCGAGCCGCCCGCAACAAGCGCCCCTCTACCACGTTCCACGTAGTAGACGCCCGCATCGATGTTGCGACCCGCGATGACGTTCACATCGCCGCCACCGAGTTCCACGAGCTTGCTCGCGTCGGGAACGCCGGCGGGCATGCGGGCGTTGGTCGGGGCGACCGCGTCCACATTGCTGACATCGCGGCCCGCGGTAAGGGTTACATTGCCCCCGCCCAGCGCACCGGCGCCTTCAAAGAAGTTGGTGAAGTCCACCCACCAACTGGTCGAGGCGGATTCGCCGTAATGAGAAATTCCGAACTCTCCCGTCGCAGGGTCCACGTAGCCGCGGCGATACAGCCAGTTCGTCGGCATCTCCTTCTGGGAGTCCTGCACGAAGATCAGCTTCGCCGTGGTCGATGTGGGATCCTGGATGCGGGCGAGGTGGATGATGTCGTTGCCCGCAGACAGGCTGACATCGCCGCCACCCAGGGTGTACTGAACGGGGGTGGAAGGCTGCTGGATCGCACCGAGAGAGCCCTGATTGCCGCCGAGCAATTCGTTCTGCGGAATTTGGAAGGCGCCGCCCATCGTCGCATCGGCAACCTGTGTGCCTGCCGTGTAGATCGAGGCGAAGATGTTCAGCAGTTGGACATCACCGCCTGCCACGACATCGATGTCGCCGCTGCCGGTGCGGATGACCTGGAAGTAGCCCGGGGCCGAGGATGTGGAGTTCAGCAGCGTCGACGTTTTCACCCCCGCTCCGGTCGTTCCTGAAATGAGCGTATTGTTGGCGATCTTGCCCAGTTTCACCGATCCCGCCGCCGTGCCCAGAGCGGCATCCGCGGCGAATTTCTGGGCCACGACCTGACGGGTGTCGGCGGCGGAGAAATCCGCACCGGCGACCAGGCGGTAGGACCAGGACTCGGCGTTGTCGGAAAGCGCGGCATTGTTCGCCAGCAGGTCCGAGGTGTAGGTGCTGGAGGTGAAGCCGTCGCTCAGGGAGTTAAAGAACACCAGATTGCCCGCGGCGCGCATGGTCAGGATGCCCGGCACCTGCTCGCCGCCGAAGCGGAAGGTGGACAGATCCCAGTCACCCTGGGCCGCACTGGCGGTCGCGGAGCCGAGAGTGAGATCGCCGGTCGTATTGATGATCTCCGCTCCGGGCCTGACGGTGAGAATGGAACCGAGATCCGAAGAGCTGCCCGCGAGAATCCGGGATTCGATGCTGTCGGCATTGCCGATGAAGCCGGTCGCGTCGGTCTTGACCTGATTCTGCACCGCCGTGGTGACCGCACCGCCGGAGGAGGTGAGATCATAGGTCTGGTAGCCTTCGACAATCACCTGGGAGGCGTTCGTCACCGTGGAATTCAGAGCAGTGACCGCAATTTCCGAGCCGCCGGAAATGCGTGGGGCGCGCAGATGAAGGGTGCCGGTGAAGTGACCGGCTGCTTCGCTGGTGAAATGCGGATCACCCGGCTTGGAACCGAACGTCGCGGTGGCGACCGAGAGATTGATGGCCGAGCCCTGCTGGAGATCGAGCATGCCGCCGGCGGTGCCACGGGTTTCCAGAGCGACCGAGCCGCCCTTGCCGGAGGAGTCGAAATCCGCGCCAGAGGCATTGATGAGTGAGCCC
>JAQGPE010000512.1 GCA_028293225.1 Akkermansiaceae bacterium
CATGCTCCGGCGGCTCGGATTTTCGGGGCGGAGAGAGGAATTCATCTCATGGGACAGTGGCGCGCAGCCGGACGTACATCCGGGAACGGTTCAGCCGGGGGATGGTCACCTCGCAGCGGGTGGTGTCGCCGTCTCCCGGGGTGGTTTGCAGGTCTGAGTTCGCCGGGGTTGCTGCCGTCCAGTGACGCAGATCGGTGCTGAATTCGGCGGTTGCCCGGTAGTCTGTCGCTTCCAGCGCCTTCGTATAGGTGAAAACCGCGTTCCCGGGAGTCAGGGAAAGTTCAGGGCCCTGCGAGTGGCTGCGGGGATCGGTACCCAGGATGAACTCCATCGCGTTCGGAATGCCGTCGTTGTCAGGATCAGCCTTTCCTTGCGGATCCTGCGATAGGCCCATGCCGGTCTGCCAGGCGCTCCAGGCACTGGTCTGGGGCGCGGCGGGGAGCAGTCCGCCGATTTGTAGGGCAGCGATCCCGTCCCGATCCTGCCCGGAAACGCGATTGAATGATCCGGCGACCCAGAGCTTCCGCGTCTCCGGACGATAGATGAAGTCGGCGAGACTTGTGGGGGATTCCACCGTCGATGGGTTGAAGGGAGCGATCTGGTCGTTCACCAGCGTGAACCAGGGGCCGCTTTCGCGCCGGAGCGTGAACGTGAATTCAGGGATGTGGAAGGTGGGGGCGAACCGGCCGGTCGGGCCCATGCGCCGCAGTCCGGAAGTCTCATCGCTCCAGCCGGCGGAGATATACAGGGAGTTCGTATCACCGGCTCTGGCTTGGATGGAGATGCCGGCAGCGACTGGAGGTGTGGCAAATTTCGGATCCCAGCGGCTCCCTTTCCAGAGTCGCAGCCTCTTGCGGGCAGGCGCGCCATCAATGTCTTCGGCGAAAAGAACGCCGCCCTGCCACTCGCAAACCGGTGCGATGGGGAGGGTGCCGCCCACGCGCCGGAGCAGCCTGCCATCCGGCGCATACCAGGACCGGCCGATGACGACTTCACCCCGACCGACGGGAACCGGAATCCCTTCGTTCGGGAAGATCGTGATCCTGGTGCCGGCCGGGTCGATGTTCAGCAGTGAACTGGTGGGGAAATCGGAGAACTGATTTCCGACCGCCAGGATACCGCCATTGAAGCCGGGGCAGACTGAACTGAACGAGGTCGCGTAAACGATCACGGCATGGGTCGACAGTCCTGAAGAGATGCCAGGCATGAAGGACTCATCCAGACCGCCGCTGAAGTCCATCCGCACCAGATTCGAGGAGCTTCCATTCGCCAGCCGGACGTCGCCGGCATGGATCGCGTAGATCCAGCCTCCGGATACGGCAGCGGAGGAAATCCAGGTCAGCCGCTTGTCCGCACTGAAGCCGGGATCGGCGCTGCCGTCCGGCCGGAGCAGGCAGAGGCTTGAGGTCACATGGTCTCCCATCCCCGAGAAGCGGCCGCTCACCAGGGTGCGTCCGTCCGGCAGCGGTGTGAAGCTGTTCACGCTACCGGGAAGCGAAGTGAGGGGATGGTTCCATGTGGGATCGGCCTGACCGTCGGGCATGAAACGCTCATTGCCATTGATGAGCCATTTGCCGCCGGGAAGGGCCAGGAGGGTTCCGACTTTGACGTCCGGGATGTGAAATGAAGAATCCTCCGATCCGTCGGCGAGATAGCGCTTCAGCAGCCCGTTGCCGGAAACGATCAGAAGCCTGCGCTGGTCGTCCTCCGCCCAGGCCAGGGTGGAGCCGAAAGGAAGGGAGAAGTCTTTTTTGAGCAAGAGGCTTCGGGCGGCATCATACTGCTCAATCGTGAACGAGGACGTCCACGATCGGGGCCAGTAGTAGAGAGAGCGTTCGTCGTCCCCTTGGATCACGGTGAAACCACCATCGGCCGCTGGTCGAAGAGATGGATGGCGGTACGGGGTGAGAGTGAGGGGAGCGACGGTGGTGTCGATCGCTCCGCTGGCCTGAATCCGGAAGGCGAGCTGATCGGGTAGATTGAGGTCGAAGTGGAGGGTGAACGGGGTGGTCGCCCCAGCCGACAGGACCCAGAGCTTTCCATCGGGTCCTGAGACCGCTTGTCCCGGTTTTCCCGGCCAGCCGGTGCCCTGGGTGAACGCCGGGTCAATGCGGCCATCGAAGCTCCGGCGCTTTTCCAACAGGGTGGCGCCGTCCGCCTTCGTGCGGATCGTCCAGAGTGTTCCGTTGTCCAGAAATTGCGGTGAGATCGTTTCTCCGTCAGTCAGGTCAGGGAAAGCGGCGGATGCCGAGCGGGTGGCGGTATTCAAGCGCAGCCAGCCGCCCTCGTCATCGGGTATCAGCCACATGCCTTCTTCCAGGGGAAACCAGGAAGGCCTGGGGTCGAGGCTGACCATGGGGGAGTTGATGGATACGGAGAGGAGGCTGCCGGTATCCAGGAGGCCGGGAACAGGTTCACCGATCAGCTTTCCATCCGGATCGGTGAGGAACCGGCTGCCGATGCGGCGGCCCTGAATGCGGTCGAAGGGGGCTCCCGCACCCCCGAACAAGAGGTTTCCGCTTTCAGTCACGATCGCTTCGACCGGCGCGGATTTCAGGATCAGGCCGGGATGAAAGGCCGGATCCAGAGCACCCGGTGTGGCAAGCGCCGGGGAAGATGTGGCCAGAGCCCAGCCCGCTCGCCGGAGGAGTGTCAGTGCGGTCATTACTCTATCTCCGCATGAAAGGCCGGAAAGGTTTCAGGTGTCCGTCAAAAAAAAGTCCGGCGTGCCTGCTGGCACGCCGGAACTGGAGAAAGATCATGGAGATGCAGGCCTGTCCCTGCCTCGTGACGCCAACTTACTTCACCGGCTGGCGGTCCAGTTGGAAGGCATCGTGCACCGCGCGGGCGGCGTCTTCGATATTGGTCTCGTCGACCGTAACGGCGATCTTGATTTCCGAAGTGGAGATCATGCCGATGTTGATGCCGGCTTCACCGAGGGCCTTGAACATCGTCGCAGCCACACCGGAGTGGGAACGCATGCCGATGCCGACGCAGGAAAGCTTGGCGATGCCCACGTCCGTGGAAATCGAGGCGGCCGGTCCGATGTCGGCCAGCACGGGCTTCAGGGCGACCTGGGCGCGGGCCAGATCGTTCGAGTGCATCGTGAACGAGTGACGGGCGAGGCCGTCGCTGGCGATGTTCGAGACGATCATGTCGAGGTTGATCTCCGCATCACCCAGGGCGCCGAGGATCTTGCCGGACATGCCGGGCTCGTCGGGGATGCCGCTGATGGTGACTCGGGCTTGGGAGCGCTCGATGGAGACTCCGCGGATGACGACATTTTCCATGGCGGGGTGTTCTTCGAGCACCAGCGTGCCCGGGTTATCATTGAGAGAGGAGCGGACTTCGAAGACGACGCCATATTTCTTGGCGAACTCGACGGAGCGGGATTGCATCACCTTCGAGCCGGAGGAGGCCATTTCCAACATCTCGTCGTAGGAAATTTCCGGCAGCTTGCGGGCGTTCTTCACGATGCGGGGATCGCAGGTGTAGACGCCGTCGACATCGGTGAGGATCTGGCAGACATCCGCTTTCAGAGCGGCGGCGACGGCGATGGCGGTGAGGTCGGAACCACCACGGCCGAGGGTGTGGATCAGGCCGTCCGGGGTGATGCCCTGGAAGCC
>JAQGPE010000215.1 GCA_028293225.1 Akkermansiaceae bacterium
TCTCCAACGCCACTGTGGATTTCAACCAACTCGCCGGCGCTCTCACCGGCCCTGCCCACGTCTTTGCGATCTACGGGACGCTGACGGGTAGCCAGTTCGCCGCCGTTACCAACCTGCCGGCGGGTTATGCCATTTCCTATCACTACAATGGATTGAACCAGATCGCGCTGGTGTCGGATGGGTCAGCGACGGCCTACCAGCTGTGGGCTGCCTCCAAGGGTTTGAGCGGCGCCGATGCCGATGCGAATGCGGATCCTGACAAGGACGGGCGCGCAAATCTGATGGAATTCGGCTTCGACGGCAATCCGCAGTCGGGGGCCGCCGATGGCAAGACGGTGGCCAAGGTCGCCAACGTCGGCGCGGTGACCGCCCTCACCCTGACCCTTCCGGTCCGTACCTCGGCCGTTTTCCCTGCGAATAGCGGGCCTCTGTCCTCAACTGCGGCGGAGACCATTTCCTATACGATCGCGGGCAGCACCAACCTGGCGACCTGGACGCTTGCGGTGGTTGAAGTGCCAACGGCGAACATCGGCACGCTGCAGGACAATCTGCCGGTGCTGTCTGCGGGCTACAGCTATCGTTCCTTCTACCTCCCGAACTCCAACCCCGCGACCAGCCCGAAGGCCTTCATCCGGGCCGCGGTCGTGAAGTCACCGTAATCTTTCCGGGGTGTCAATAAACCAGCCGGCCCATTTGGGGGGGCGGCTGGTTTCCCCGTTTTCTCCGTGAGTCCCTCAGGCCGAACCAATCGATTCAAGAGAACGATCCACCCTGTCGCAGGGAGTTTCGCAGGCCCTCCATGGCAGGGATCGGCAGCTTTGAAATCCAGTAGCCCAGGTAACGTTTTGCACCGCTCTTTCTGCTCTCAATTTTTCGACTCTTTCATGGGCAAGGGAATATCCAGCGCGCTTCGTTCGCGCGGCGCGATGGTCATCCTGTATCTCGCCGGAGCCTTGGCCTTGGGCAGCGGGCTGACTTCCTGTGGGAAAAGCCACGCATCGGAGAGTGAGGCTGGGAGCCAGGTCTCCTCAACATCCGAATCCGTCGCGGTTCAGCTTCCCCGGGAGATCACTTTCAACGAACACATCCAGCCGATCCTCTCGGAGCACTGCTACCACTGCCACGGGCCGGACTCCGGAACCCGCAAGCCGAAGGAATCTCCTCTCCGGCTCGATCTCGAGGCCGACGCCTTCGCCAAACGTGAGAATGGCCAGGCTGTCATTGTGAAGGGAGATCCGGACCATTCTCTTCTCATCAAACTGGTCAAGACCGGCGACGAGAAGAAGGTGATGCCGCCGCGGGAGAGCCACAAGGATCTCAAACCGCAGGAGATCGCGCTCCTGGAGGAATGGATCCGCCAGGGAGCGAAGTACGAGCCCCACTGGTCCTTCGCGGCCATCAGGAATCCCGAGCTGCCGAAGGAAGGCGAAGGATTCGCGACCAATCCGATCGATCGCTTCATCGCGCAGAAGCTTTCCGCCAACGGCCTCGAGCCGAATCCTCCGGAGGACCCCCGCCGCTTCTACCGCCGCTTGTCATTGGACCTGACCGGCTTGCCACCGTCGCCAGGGGATACCGATCAATTTGTGAAGCGGTCTACGGAAGCGCCGCAACTCGCGGTGGAGGAAGCCGCCGACCGGCTGATGGCCACCTCCGCCAGCGCCGAGCATTTCACCCGCCAGTGGCTGGATGCGGCGCGCTACGGGGACACCCATGGCATCCAGTACGACAATTATCGGGCGATCTGGCCCTACCGCGACTGGGTGATCCGGGCCTTCCAGGCGAACATGCCGTGGGACCGGTTCACGATCGAGCAGATCGCCGGCGATCTGCTGCCGGAGCCTTCCCTCGACCAGATCGTCGCCACCGGCTTCAACCGCTGTCTCATCACCACCAACGAAGGCGGCGCCATCCCCGAGGAGTATGAAGCCATCTACGCCAAGGATCGTACCGAGACCATGTCCGGGGTGTGGCTGGGCTTGACCACGGGTTGCGCCGCTTGCCACGACCACAAGTTCGATCCGGTTTCGACGAAAGACTTTTACTCCCTGACGGCGTTTTTCCGCAACAACACCATGGAAGCTCTTGACGGTGACAGCGCCACCCCTGCGCCTGTCGTCTTCGTTCCACTGATGGAGGACCGGCAACGCTGGGCCGAAGTGGCTTCCGGGATTTCCGCCACCGAACGGGCCATCGAGGCCCGCGAGAAGGCCGCGCGACCGGACTTTGAGAAGTGGCTTTCCAACCCCGCCGTCATCCCGCCCTCGCGGCAGCTCGATTCCAATCTCGCGATCCATGTTCCCCTCATTGAGGGTGAAGGGACGATCAAAGGAACGGTTGACGGGCAAGCACGCGAGTGGCCTGCCCAGGCGGGCCGCATCGACGGGCCGCTTGGCAAGGCGCTTCTCATCAGCGAGGCGCCGGTCGAACTTGGCGATCTCGGCTCCTTTTCACGCGGCGATCAGGTCACCTACGGCGGCTTCGTGCGGATCGAAGGGACTCCCACCGGCGTGATCGTGGCACGCATGAATCCAGGCCAGGCCTACCGTGGCTGGAACATCCTTCTCCTGGACGGCAAGCTCAACACCGAGATCATCGAGACCGTGGGCTCGGCGGTCCACAAGTATGGGCTGGGCACTCCGCTCCCTCCTGGGGAGTGGCATCACGTGATGATCACTTTCGACGGCACACGTCCGGCTTCCGAGATCAGCGCCATTTACATCGATGGCGTTCGCCAGGCTGGCCAGCTTATCACCAGCTCGATCGGCAACATGATCGAGGCCGATGTCCCGCTGCGTCTTGGCGCGCGCGAGGGGAACGACGCGAGGCCAAACACCAGGGTGGCGCTGCAGGACTTCCGCTTCTACCGGCGCGTGCTCGGCGCGGAGGAGATCCAATACCTCGCCTCGGCCCATGTCTTGCGCAATCTTGCGGACACCCCCGTGGCTCAACGCACCGCGGCCCGGATCGACTATGTCTTCCGCCAGTATGTCGATCAGATGGATGGCCCCCTGCGGGATCTTCGCGCGAAGTTGGAGCAACTGAAGAAGGAGGAGGATGGCCTGCGCGCACGGGGCTCGATGAGCCTGGTGATGGAGGAGAGAAAGGATTCCGCTCCTGCTGCGCACGTTCTCGTCCGGGGTGTCTATTCCAACAAGGGCGAGAAGGTGAGTGCCGATGTTCCCGGCGTGCTGCCGCCGCTCCCCGCCGGAGCGCCGCACAACCGCCTGGGCCTGGCGCGCTGGCTCGTCGATCCCGCCAATCCGCTGCCAGCACGCGTCACCATGAATCGGATGTGGGCCTACTACTTTGGCACCGGCATCGTGGAGACGGCCGAGGACTTCGGGGTCATGGGGGCCAGGCCCAGCCACCCCCGGCTTCTCGATTGGCTGGCTCACGAATTTATCGCCTCGCAGTGGGACTACCGGCACATGGTGAAGCTGCTCGTGACCTCCGCCACCTACCGGCAATCCGCGGCATTATCGGCGGAGAAACTGGAGAAGGATCCTCTCAACCGTCTCTTGTCGAGAGGACCTCGGGTCCGCCTGGACGGCGAGCAACTCCGCGACCTCGCTCTCGCGGCCTCTGACCTTCTCGTGAACAGGGTCGGTGGTCCTCCCGTGAAGCCCTACCAGCCTGATGGCGTCTGGGAGACCATCGCAATGGCAGCGTCGAACACCCGCTTCTACAAGCAGGATGCAGGGGAGGGGCTTTACCGTCGCTCGCTCTATACGTTCTGGAAGCGCAGCGCACCGCCGCCCGCCATGGAGCTGTTCAACGCGCCCAGCCGCGAGGTGTTCTGCGTCCGCCGCGAGCGCACCAACACCCCGCTGCAAGCGCTGGTGATGCTCAATGATCTGCAATTCGTGGAGGCTTCAAAAGTGCTCGCCGCCCATGCGCTTGAGAAAGAGGACTCGTTCGACACGCGCCTCGATTTCATCACTTCCCGCTTGCTCAACCGGCCGCTGAATCCTGACGAGCGAACGAGCGCGAAAGCTACCCTGGATCGCCTTCGTTCCATCTACACGGGCAAGCCGGATGAGGCAGTGAAACTGCTCGCCGCCGGTGAAAAGGCCGCGCCTGCCCAGCTCGATCCGGTCGAACTCGCGGCGTGGACCGTTTTCGCAAGCCAGATCCTGAACCTCGACGAGACCATTACGCGATGAATCCCATCGAAATCCACAATGCCGCGCTGACCCGCCGCCAGTTCTTTCGTAGCTCCGGAACGGGTTTGGGGGTGGCGGCCCTGACCTCGTTGATGGGCCGCGCCACCCAGGGCGAAACGGTCGATGCCGCCGGCTTTCTCGCCGGCCTTCCACAGGTCGCGCCGAAGGCGAAACGCGTCATCTTCATCTCGTTGATCGGCGCTCCCTCCCAGCTCGATACCTTCGACTACAAGCCGGACCTGCAGAAGCGCTTCAAGGAAGACCTGAGCGACTGGCTGAAGGTGCAAGGCCAGCGGCTCACGACCATGACCTCGGGCCAGAAGGGATTCCCGCTGGCGCCATCGATTTTCAAGTTCGCCCGGCACGGCCAATCTGGAGCATGGGTCAGCGAGCTGCTGCCATGGACCGCAAAGATGGTGGACGATCTGTGCATCATCAAGTCGATGCACACCGATGCGGTCAACCATGAGCCGGCCAATCAGCTCATCTGCACCGGATCGATGCAATCGGGCAAGGCGTCCATGGGCTCGTGGATGTCGTACGGTCTGGGCTCGATGAACCAGGACCTGCCCTCGTTCGTGGTCCTGCACGCCAGGAATTCGTCGCCTTTTGCCGCGGTGCAATCCATCTCGGCCCGCCTCTGGGGCGCGGGCTACCTTCCCGGCAAGTACGCCGGAGTGGCGCTGCGTTCACAGGGCGATCCGGTGCTTTTCCTGGAGGATACTCCGGGAATTCCCCGCGAGGTGCGCCGGACCATGCTGGACGGTCTCAATGAGTTTAACCGGAAGTCTTATGAGATCGTGGGCGATCCCGAGACCCAGACTCGGATTCAGCAATACGAGATGGCCTTCCGGATGCAGACTTCGGTTCCGGAACTCGCGGATCTTTCGAAGGAGCCGGAGAACGTCCACGCTCTCTACGGTCCGGAGAGCAGGACGCGCGGCAGCTTCGCCAACAGCGCTCTCATGGCGCGCCGCCTGATGGAGCGCGGCGTGCGCTTTGTGCAAATTTTCCACCGCGGCTGGGATCAACATTCGAATCTTCCCCGCGACATCGCCTCGCAGTGCAAGGACATCGATCAGGGATGTTATGGGCTGATCCAGGATTTGAAGCAGCGCGGCATGCTTGAGGACACGCTCGTCGTCTGGGGTGGCGAGTTCGGCCGCACGATCTATAGCCAGGGAAATCTCACGGATACCGACTACGGGCGGGACCATCATCCACGTTGCTTCAGCATGTGGCTGGCGGGCGGTGGCGTGAAGACCGGGCAGGTCTATGGCGAGACCGACGAAATGTCGTTCAATATTGTCCGGGATCCGGTCCACATCCGCGATCTGCACGCCACCATTCTCTACTCCCTGGGAATGGATCACGAACGCCTCACCTACAAGTTCCAGGGTCTTGATCAGAAGCTCACCGGCACCGAGCCAGCGACAGTGGTGAAGGAATTGTTTGCTTGATGCAGCGGGGAAGCACCTGAAGTGAACCCCAGCCCACCAATGGCATGGCGCGTGCCATCATTCTGAGAACCGAAGCAGGAAGAGCTTCTCAACGGTTGAACACTCTCTGGCTGTGACTCTTCGAACTCGAATCCGGACTCTCTTGCTTCGCCTCGCTTCGATCCCCCTCGACCTATCACGCCTTTCTCACGAGCAAAGACCGCCTACGTCTGACTGAACACCTCAACGCCGGAGCGCAGCCCCGGTTAACCGCGGAAGTTTCATTCACATGCCACGGCGAGCTTCGGCCAGAATTCGGTAAAAGGGCGACCCTTCCCTGCGATGGGATTCGATCTTAGGCGCTTCCCTTGCTAGCGCAATGGCGCATCCCACAATCGCTTTTTTCCGGCGTCCTGCTATCTGATCCGCATGAATACTGCGTCCATTCCTTGCGGCTCTCCCTGCCGAAGCGAATGACTCCTCCTCCGCCATTTCGGAAAACACCTCACCAACCTCACCCTGTGGGCCACCTGTTCGCTCCAAACCCTGGCAAACCTCACCTTTTCGTCCGAGCTCTACACATGCCCGACACGACCACCATCAGCTGGGGATCGGTAGTCGCACCAGCAGCACGGTAGCGGGCGCCACCACCGCCTACCGGGCCAATGCCACCGGCACGACTGCCGGCGCCAACAATCTCAACCAGTACAAGAAAGTGGGCTCCAGTTCGGCGATCACCGACGACGACGATGGGAACATGCCTGACTGCACATCAACGCCGATACCTCAATGAAACTACTATTCGTTACCTTTTTTGCTGTCTGGCTCTCTCAGCTTCATGCGCAGGAGACTAAAGGTTCCTTGCCTCGTGAGGTAAGTGTTACTGCTCACGTGACACTTGAAAGTGTATTTGGCGCGAAGGCCTCGATATTCTATTTTATAACGAACAATTCTGATGTTTCACAGGATGTGTTTACGGAATGGATTTACGACTCGGGCAGAATGTTGGAGGTGAAATCGAGCTTGACGGGCGAGGTCTTCCCTAATCAACCCGGCGGGTTGTTCCCTGATGAATCAAAGAAGAAAATTACTCTATCGCCGAAATGTACGATCATTCTAGTTGGGCCGGTTCCAATCAATGATATTTTCTTAAAGCGGAAGGAGGGGAGTTATGCGATAACGCATGCGATTTTCGGTGATGTGATATATCCCTTTGCTCTAACGAAAAAAGGTATTGAGGAAAAGATTGAAGATACTGAGGGTGAGAGTGATGAAAAGAAAAAGAAGTGAAGTCCGCGCGCCAACCAATGGCATGGCGCGTGCCACTCATTTGAAAACCGAAGCAGGAAGATCTCCTGGGCGATTGAACACTTTCTGGCTGTGATCCTTCGAACTCGAATCCGAGCCTATTAATAATATGAAGGATTACTCGCTTAGATGGCCGGCCGATTTGAGAACTGCTCATGGGAGCTTGAGTCCAAGGGTTGGTTCGACGGATTGGAAATTACTGTTGATGAGAAGACCTTTAATCCAATTTTCTATGACGTCGTAAGGCTCTCGCAGGACATCGCCGAAGAAATATCTGCGGGACGGGTCTTTGTGCTGCAAAACTTGGTTGTTGTTGAACGCGTGTGCCGGGAGGCAATGGAATCTGCGGTAGCGAATCTCGCGCAGTCTGATGAGCTGAGACGTCTGATCTCATCGAAAAAGTGAACGGTACGCGCCAACCAATGCCATGCGCGTGCTACCTATCTAGGAACCGAAGCAAGGAGCAGCTTCTCGATGAAGGAACACTCTTTGATTTGGACTTCCCGGCTGAACTTCCGCACGTGCCTTGGTCCTTGCCTCTTTTGCGGTTGCCACCCATAGAGAGGGATGGAGACTGGACTCTGGCCGGGCGGCGCGGGGAGATCTAGTGGGTGACTTAAGGCGTCCTGAGTTTCATCTCCGTGGCGTGGATCCGGGGCGAGGTCAGTGGGAGATCCGCCGACCGGTTTGGTTCATGTAGTCGTAGCGGACGCGTTCGAGGCGGCGCACCACGCCGGGGTTGGTGAGGCCAGCCGTGCTGGCCATGAAGGCGTCGAGATCGGAGGTGCTATAGAGTTTCTGAACCGACAGTTCGCCCAGGCCCTGCTCGCGGCGCCAGTCACCCTCCGGGAGTTGATCCAGCATGGCGCGGGCGTCGTCGGGCTGCATTGTGGCGAGGGGGCTGACCATGGAGCTGAAGAGGTTTTCGGTCTCCGGCCGTTCGGGCAGGTTCAGAGCCCAGTCGGCGAGTTCCTGGGGGCGGCCGGTGTTGTAGACCTTGCCGGAGGTGGACTGGTCGATGAAGTCCCACTCGCCGGCGGCCATGGCTTGATCGAGCGCGGGGAGCAGGGCCGGCACATCGCGGGCGGTCTCCGAAAGCAGCATCTTTGCGGCCTCCCCGCGCTCGCTCTCCGGGATGGAGGCGAACTGGGCGGAGATGCCCGCGGCATCCATCCCGCGCAAGAGGGTGGCCCAGCCAGCCATGGCAGCGGTGCGCTCCGGAGAACCGGGCGGGAGAGTTCCCCACTGGGCGCGTAGTACTTCGCGATCTTCCGGGGCGTCCATCATGCGGTAAGCGCTCTGTAGCCAAGTGGCGACCTGCTGGGAATCACCGGAGGCGCGGATGCCATCGAGGACGGTCTGGCGCATGGAGTTGTTGTTACCGGTGTGGAAGACCCGGGACATGGCGCTGAGCCGGAGATTGGCGGGGAGCTCGCCGAAAACGGACATGACCAACTTCGGGTCATGGGTGACGACCACCTCCAGCCACTGGCGGTTCAGGCGCGCGGCGTAGGGTCCCAGGCTGCCGGAGGAGAGGATCTTCCAGGCTTCCAGGGGGTGCTGGGAGAAGGCCGTGGCGAAGGCGGAGAGCGACTGGCCTTCGGTGGCCGCGAATTTCATGGCTGCGGCGAGATCGGCGTCGGCCCACTGCTTGAGGAGTTCCTGGTAGCGAACACCGCGGTCCTCCGCGGGCATGGGTTGGCGCTTCAGGAGATTCCAGGCGGTGAGGAACTCCCGGTTGCGGACAGCCTGACTGGTAGACGCGGAAGCTGGACGGGGCTGGCGAGACTTGCCGGCTCTGTCCAACGATGAGAGGGAGGAATCCCTGTCCACGGTGTCCGGAGTAGCTTGGGCAGCATTGCGATTGCCAAGTCCCAGGGTGGCGATGAATCCGGGCGCGAAGGAGGCAAGCAGCAGTCCGGCGACGAGCGCACCCGCGTGGGTGAGGAGCGGGCGTTTTGGGAACCGGGTCATCAGCGCTTTTCAGAGATTTTTTGGAGGAGGCGGGGATCGGTGATCTGGCTTCGGAGGCGTGCGGCGGTGTCGCCGTCACTGCGCTCCCGGGAGCGGGCCAACGAGTAGAGGGCGATCTCGCGGTCGGGGCCGGCCGGGAGGTCCTCGACCCAGGCGGCGAAGTCACCGGTGCTGTTGCGGTTCAACCAGACAACGCTGGAGTTCCATGCGTCCACGCGGCTTTCCCAGAGGGCGGGGTCGTCAGCGGGAACCTGCTGGATGACCTGAAGGAAGGTATCCGGCGAGGCGCGCTGGAAACGGGTGCGGATGGCATTCAGGATGGCGTCGTTGCGATCCTCCTCGGGCAGACCGTCGAGCAGCTTCATGGCGGCGGGAGTATTTTCCACGGCCAGCTGGGCGAAGACCTGGTCGCGCAACTCAGTGGGTGCGGAGGCCGCTAGTTCGGGAGACGCTTGTGTGGCCGCGGCCAGAACCTCGGCGGCCGTGGCATCGCCCGAGCGGACCAGACCGGGCCAGTCGATCGAGTTAGTGAGGGCGCGGCTGAGATCGGCTCGGCAGAGACTCTCGTATTTCTCGCTTTCTGTGGCGCCGTCAGAAAATTGCACCCGTAGGGCGAGGGGAGCGGAGGAGTTCCAGGCAATGGCGGAGCCAAAGCCCTTGTCAGCCAGGAGAGCCTGCCGGAAATCCACGGGCAGTGCGGGATCATCCATCATTTTAATCAACCAGGCAGAGCTCTCTCTTTCGCTTTCAGGGGTGCTGGTCTGGTAGCCATTGGCCAGGCCGCTGATCATGCCGGGCTGGTTTTGCTGGATGGCGAAAGCGAGCAAGGCCTCGCGGCGGTCGGGTGGCCACTGGTAGCTGAGATTCTGGCAGAAATCCTTCCACTGGTCCGGCGGAATAAGATCCTTCACCACGGCAAGGCGGCCGGAGTCTGGCTCGCGGGCCAGCTCGCCGGCCATGGCGCGGCGGATGCTATAGGCACCCGAAGAGGAGGCCGGCCCGGCATCGCGGAGCAGCTTGTCGATGGCGCTTGGGACCTTCATGGCCTCCCCGACCGCGACGCCGAGGAACCGGGCGGAAACAGCGCTGTGAGAGGAGTCTGCCCACACCCAGTCCCCGTAGGCGCCGGGATCCTTCAGGAGCCATTGATAAATGAGAGCGGCCATCTCCGGAGCGGGCTTCCAACCGGCTTCGCCCGGAGCAGGGTGAGTGCTTTCCAGCAAA
>JAQGPE010000549.1 GCA_028293225.1 Akkermansiaceae bacterium
TCACCTTCGACCGCCAGGGCTCGTCCGCCAACATCTTCGATCGCGAAGTCCTCACCGACCTCTCGAACACCGCCGATGAACTTGCCGCCCGCAGTGACATCAAAGGCCTCATTCTGCGCTCTGCCAAGCCATCGATCTTCATCGCCGGCGCGGACCTGAATGCACTCTCCACCGCCACCGGGGTCGGGCTCAATCAGCTGATCGAACTCGGCCAGTCGGCATTCGTGAAGGTCGCAGCTCTGCCATTTCCGACCATCGCGGCCATTCACGGGGCATGTGTTGGCGGCGGCTTCGAGCTTGCCCTGGCCTGCGACTGGCGCATCGCCAGCGATTCCACATCGACCAAAATCGGCCTGCCTGAAACCGGTCTCGGCATCCTACCCGCCTGGGGCGGAACCACCCGTCTGCCGCGCCTGATCGGCCTGCAGAACGCCCTGCCCCTGATTCTCAGCGGCAAGATCCTCCCGGCCGCCGCCGCGAAAGCAAAAGGTCTAGTCGACGCCGTCGTGCCGAAGGACAACTTGGAGAGCTACGCCCTGACTTGGATCGCCCGCGGCAAACGTCCGGTCTCCGCCCATGCGCTGACCAACAACCCGGTCTCGGCCGCCCTGATCGCGAAGATGGCGCGCGCTGAACTGCAGCGCAAATCCCGCGGCCTCTATCCGGCCCCGGAGGCTGCCCTTGAGGTTGCCACCGCTTCTTCCCATGGCCCGGTCGAGGCCGGCCTCAAGCGCGAGCGCGACGCCATTCAGAAGCTCTCCGAAATGCCGCAGACGAAAGCGCTGATGCGTCTCTATTTCCTCCAGGACAAGGCTCGCAAAGGAGTTGCGGTGGAAGGAATCGAACCACGCAAAGTCGCCCGCTGCGCCGTCGTCGGCGCCGGTGTCATGGGTGCGGGCATCGCCTATTGGCTCAGCAGCCGCGGCCATCAGGTGGTCCTGCGCGACATCGACGACCAGGCTCTCGCCAAGGGCATGGCCAACATTGCGAAAGGCTACAGCGATGCCGTCTCCCACCACGTGATGACGCGCACCCAGGCCGATCGCGGTCAGGATCTGGTGATGCCATCCTCCGCTCCGATCTCGTTGAAAAACTGCGACCTGATCATTGAAGCCGCCGTTGAAAACATCGACATCAAGAAGAAGATCTTCGCCGATCTCGTGGCCCGCAGCCGTCCGGACACCATCCTCGCCACCAACACCTCCGCCCTACCCATCCGCGAGCTGGCGGAAGTGGTGACGAATCCCGAGCGCCTCATCGGCCTGCATTTTTTCAACCCGGTGCACCGCATGCAACTGGTCGAGGTGGTGCGCACCGATGCCACCTCCGACGAAACGCTGGCCACCGCGGTCGCCTTCGTCCGCTCGATTGGCAAGCTGCCGATCGTGGTCAAGGACAGCCCCGGTTTCCTGGTCAACCGCATCCTGATGCCCTATCTTGTCGAGGCCGCGCGCATGTTCGAAGGCGGCTACGATCCGGCCACGATCGACCACGCGATGCTTGATTTCGGCATGCCGATGGGCCCGCTGCGCCTGCTCGATGAAGTCGGACTGGATGTCGCCCACGACGTCGCGGTCACGCTATCAAAGGCCTTCCCCAAGCGCATGCATGTCCCGCCGGTTCTGGTGCAGCTTCTGGCTGCCGGTCATCTCGGCAAGAAGTCCGGCTCCGGCTTCTACGTTTACGATCACGAAAAAGCCACGCCGAACCCGGCCGCACTGGCCCTGCGCAGCGGCACGTATCCGATCACGCCGTTCGTGCAGGAAATCCTCGCGGAGAGGATGAGCCGCGAGGCCCGCCTCTGCCGGGATGAAGGCGTCGCCGCCAGCGCTGACGACATCGACCTCGCGATGATTCTTGGCACGGGTTACGCGCCTTTCCGTGGCGGCCCCTTGCAATACGTGAACCCCATTCTAACATGAAAGATGAGCGATTCCCTCATCGACACGACGAAGATGTCAGCGGGGCAACGGGCTGCGCTGGAATTGGCTGAGTCGTCCCGCGACAGCCGCGAACTCAGTGGCTTCGCGGCCTCGCTTTTCGACGGCTCACCGGACTTTCGTTTGCTCTTCCCTCTCCCGAAACCGCAGGAGGAAGAGCGGATCGCAGGGGATGCTTTTCTGGAGAAACTGCGTCGCTTTCTCTCACAGGAAACCGACCCGGACGCCATCGACCGCAATGGTGAAATTCCGGATTCGGTCATCGACGGCCTGGCCGCGCTGGGCTCCTTCGGGATTAAGATCCCGAAGGAATATGGCGGCCTGGGCCTGTCGCAGACCAGCTACTCCCGCGCCGCCATGGTGCTGGGCGGCCACTGCGGCAACCTGACCGCCCTGCTTTCCGCCCACCAGTCGATCGGCATCCCGCAGCCGCTCCTGGCCTTCGGCTCGGAGGAACAGAAAAAGAAGTATCTGCCGCGTTGTGCCGCCGGTGCAATTTCCGCCTTCGCACTGACTGAGAAGGAAGTCGGTTCCGACCCGGCGCGGATGTCAACCACCGCCACGAAATCGGAGGACGGCAGCCACTGGATTCTCAATGGCGAGAAGCTCTGGTGCACCAACGTGCTGAAGGCGAAGCACCTCATCGTAATGGCGCGCACGCCGCTGCCCGACAAGCCGCACGCCATTACGGCGTTCATCGTAGAAATCGACTGGCCCGGCGTGGAGATCGTCACCCGCTGCCGCTTCATGGGCCTGAAGGCGCTCTACAACGGCATCATTCGTTTCAATGACGTCAAGGTCCCGAGCGAGAACATCGTCCATGGCGAAGGCAAGGGCCTCAAGGTCGCCCTGACCACGCTCAATACCGGCCGCCTGACCTTGCCAGCCGCCTGCGTTGGCCTGCTCAACCGCTGCTACTCGATGGCGCTGGAGTGGTCGAAGAAGCGCGAGCAATGGGGCAATGCCATCGGCTTTCACGAAGCCATCGCGGGCAAACTCGCCGACCTCCGCGCCGATGCCTTCGCCACCGAGGCGCTGGTGCTTTACACTTCTTCCCTGGTCGATGCCGACCACGGCGCCGACATCCGCCTGGAAGCGGCGATCGCCAAGTTGTGGGGCACCGAGGCCGGCTGGCGCGGCGCCGACTCCACCATGCAGATCAAGGGTGGCCGCGGCTATGAAACGGCGGACTCCCTGCGCGACCGCGGTGAAACACCCGATCCCGTCGAGCGTCTGCTGCGCGATTCCCGCATTAACACCATCTTTGAGGGCTCCACCGAGATCATGCATCTCTTTATCGCCCGCGAGGCTCTCGACCCGCACCTGCGCCGCGGCGCTGCCGCGCTCGATACCCGCAAGGATAAAGGCGACCGCTTCCATGCCGCCGTGAAGGCCGGGATCTACTATGCCACCTGGTACCCCGCCCGCTGGATCCCCCGTGTCGCGGGCCTGCCTCATGATCTGGATCCGGCTTTAAAGAGCGCCATGCACGACGTCGCGAGTCTCAGCCGCAGGCTGGCCCGCACTCTTTTCCATGCCATGGCGCTCAATGGCCCGAAGCTCGAAAAGCGCCAGCTTTTGTTAGGGAGGCTGGTGGACACCGGTGCCGAACTCTTGGCGATGAGCACCGCCGCGGCCCACGCCCACTCGCTCGGCGATCCGGCTTCGATCCACACCGCCCGCTACGTCTGCACCCGCGGGAAAGCCCGCGTCGAGGCGCTCTTCCGCGCTTCTTCCGCTCCCGACCGAGCCGCCTACAAGCTCACCAAAGAGTCACTGGCGTGATCACATCGAAACTCCGCAGAACTCGTTTCTAAGAGCCTATCTCAAGGCCCCTCCCCGCCCGCCGCTTTCGGCTGCGGTTGTGGCTGGGATGGAGCTTCATTCGCAGCTGGCGCAGGAGGCCCATTATTCGCAGGCGGGTTTGCCGGAGGAACCACCACGGGCGGCGCAGGTGGAACCGGCGGCACCGGATCCGGCAGCAGCTTCTCCCACTTGTGAATTTCCACGCCTTCGCCCAGGCCGCCGATTCCCTTGACCAGTTCCGTGCAGCGAGCCTGCCACTTCTCATAGTCCGGCGGCCCTTTCGGCTCATCCCTGCTGTTCGGAAACACCAGGTAAGTGACCTTCAGACTCGATTCCGGTCGAATGAGCGGCGTCGACTTGGCGTTGATCTCCTTGGCAATCCGCAGCGAGGCCTCGCCCACTTTGAAAGTCGGCCCGCCATCCCCTACGATTGCGGGCAGCACCTTGTCGGCGTGGATGACCAAAGCATAGTCGCCCACCTTCGGTGCAAACGGATCGGTCGAATTGAGCAGGTTGATCGGAATCACGATGAAAGGATCGTAGTCTGCGATGAGAAAGCTTCGCCCCTTCATGTC
>JAQGPE010000626.1 GCA_028293225.1 Akkermansiaceae bacterium
GCGCCTCCGCCGTCTGGGTGATGTTTCCGCCGTGATCCGTCAGCACCCGCTGGATATGCTCCCACTCCAGCCGCTCCAGGGAGGGCGGCTGAAAGCTGGTCGCCTGCGCCTCCTTCTGCCGCGGATCGCTCAACAGCGCACTCAGGATCTGCTCCGCATCGGCCGGTTTCGTCAGGTAGTCCCAGGCGCCTTCGCGCACCGCCTCCATGGCGGTGGAAATGCTGCCGTAGCCGGTCAGCATGAGGATGCGGAGACGCGGCTCCATTTTGATCAGAGCCCGCAGGCAATCCAATCCGCTTGCCGCGCCCAGCCGCAGGTCCAGCACCGCGGCCTGCGGCTTGAATTCCTCCGCCCGCGCCGTGGCGCCGCCGATGGTCTCGGCCGTGACCACCTCGCACCCCATGCCGCGCAGCGACCTGGCCAGCCGCTCCAGATAGACAGTGTCGTCATCGACCAGCAGGATTCTCAGAGACGCATTCATCAAGGGGGAAGGTCAAAAACTCATGATCC
Source organism: Akkermansiaceae bacterium (assembly GCA_028293225.1). GTDB lineage: Bacteria > Verrucomicrobiota > Verrucomicrobiia > Verrucomicrobiales > Akkermansiaceae > Haloferula. Next base: position 511 of record JAQGPE010000626.1, read on the forward strand.
GGATGGCGACGTCGACAACAAAACCGGTAAAATCAGCACCGCGCAAGTTCCTCCATTGGCACGCGGATGGAGCTCCACACTGCCACCCAGGCGCTGCGTGAGCGTCCGCACCAGGAAGAGCCCCAGGCCGGTGCCCGCATGGCTCTTGGTCGTGAAATACGGCTCCCCGGCCCGGCGTCGCTGCGCCTCCGTCATGCCCTTGCCGTGGTCGATCACCCGGAACACCACCTCTCCTCCGGCGACCTCGATCTCCACCTCCACCGGCCTTCCCGACGGATCGGCTTCGCAGGCGTTCTCCACCAGCACGACCAGGGACTGCAGCACGGGGTCCAGAGTCAGATCCAGCTTCCGGTCCCCGGCGAGATCCCTGAACTGGACCCTTGCAGCGATACCCGCCGTCAGCCGGTCCAAAAGGAGATCTCCCACCTGACCGGTCCGCACCTCCACAAAAGCCGCACCGGTACCCTGCGTGGTCTCGCGATCCAGCCGCCCGAGGATCGCGGTGCAACGGTCCACTTCAGAGCGGATCAGCCGTGCATCCTCCAGCGTGGCCGGGTCGGCGGCCACTCTCTCCAGGGCCCGCTCGAGGTCCTTGCTGACGATCGCAATCGTCCCCAGCGGCGTCCCCAGCTCATGCGCGATCCCCGCGGAAAGCGTCGCCAAGCCCTCAAACCGCTCCGTGTGCGCCGCTCGCCGCTCCGCATCGACGAGGGCACTCTCGCGCCGCACCAGCGCGACGTGCAGACGGTGCACGAACAGGGCGATGAAGCCCGCCGTCGTCCCCAGAGCCAGGGCACTGCCAATGCGATGCACCTGCGCGGTGAGATGACCGTCTTTCACCATCTCCGGCGGCCCGGAAAAAGGAATCGCCCGCAGCGAAATGAACAGGAAGCCTGCCGCGCACAGCACGACCACCCCCGTCAGCCCGCGCGGCGAGGTCATCATCGCCGCCAGGGCGACGAAGAGCAGGTAAAAGCACACGAAGGGATTGTCCGCGCCACCGGTGAAATAGAGCATCACCGTCAGCAGGATGGTGTCCGCGATGATCGGCACCACCGGCCGGCTTGCGTTCGCGATGAAATGATTCGTGAAGGAGGTGATGAACAGGATCGTCAGCAGCGGCGCCCACGGCAGTCGCAACTCTAGGGCGATGCCCGACACCATCAGCGCCACCACCTGACCGGCCACGGCCAGCCAGCGTAGTTGCACCAGCCAGCGGGTCGTTTCCGCCGGCGTGGGCTGTCGCGGTCGGGTGGCTGCGGGCATGGCATTCATTTACTCGAAGGTCGGTCGCTCGGCAGTGTGGTCTTTTGCCGCATCCCGCGCAACTGCGCGCCCTGTCGCCCCATGCGGCATTTCGCCACGTTCCCCGCTGAACGCACGAGGTCTACGGGACGGCATGGACTTTCCCTCCTACTACCTCGATCACCTCGCGGGCGGGCGGCTGATCATCGGCATCATCGCCTGCATCCACGTCCTGATCAACCACCCCCTGGCCGTCGGCGCCTATCCGCTGCTGACCTACATGGAATGGTGGGCGCATCGTCACGGCAGAAAGGACCTCGATGAACTCGCCCGGAAGATCACCTTCGTGGTCTTCATCGTCACCACCACCGCCGGCGCGATGACCGGCGTCGGCATCTGGCTTTCCACCTCGGTCTTCGCCCCCTTCGGCATCGGCAGCCTGCTGCGGGTCTTCTTCTTCGGCTGGTTCGCCGAGTGGCTGGTCTTCATCTCGGAGGTGGTTCTGATCATGGCCTGGTTCCTCACCTGGAAGAAAGCCGACACGCCGGAAAAGAAGCGCAAACACATCCGCCTCGGCATCATCCTCAGCGTCATGTCGTGGCTGACCATGGCGCTCATCGTCGCGGTGCTCGGCTTCATGATGTCCCCTGGCGACTGGAACCAGACGCGCGCCTTCGTCGATGCCATGACCGCTCCGCTCTACCTGCCGCAGCTGGCCTTCCGCACCGCCTTCGCCCTCATGACCGGCGCGCTCTTCGTCTGGTTCGCGACCTTCTTCTTCACGAAAGGCAAAGACAACCCCACCCGCACCTGGGTGGTCGCGCGCTTGTCCCACGTCACCATGACCTCGCTGATCTTCCTGCTCATGTTCGGGATCTGGTACTGGCTCCGCATCCCCCAGGAAATGAAGGCCAACAGCGCCGTCGCCCTGCTTTCCCAGGACTTCGCCCAGTGGCACTCGAAATTCCTCACCCTGCTCGGCTGGACCGCCGGCGTCTTCTGCGTGATCGCCCTCGGCGGCATGACAGCGCCGCGCCTGATCCCGCGCTGGGCATTGCTGATCCCCACCTTCCTCGGCATCTGGCTGCTCTCCCACTTCGAGCGCGCCCGCGAGTTCATGCGCAAGCCTTGGGTGATCGGCAACTACCTCTACTCAAACGGCATCCGCAAGGACGAGGTCGCCTTCCTGCAACACGAGGGTATCCTGAAATACGCCACCTACGTGAAGTACCGTACCGTCACCTCGGACAACAAAATCGAGGCCGGCCGCGATGTCTTCATGCTCGCCTGCTCCCGCTGCCACAGCACCACCGGGCTCAATGGCGTGGTGGAAAAATTCACCCGCATGTACGGCCCCGACGAATGGAACGCCGCCGCCATGAAGGGCTTCCTCGGTTCCATGCACCAGACCAGCACCTTCATGCCGCCCTTCCCCGGCAACGACGCGGAAAAGGACGCACTCGTCGCCTTCCTCCTCGAAACGCGGACCACCCGCACCCCCGTCTCCGGTGCCCAAAGCGAAGGCATCTCCCTTCCTGAAACCCTCACCCGCTAACCAACCCATGAACCTCCTGCTCACCACCCTGGCGGAGATGCCCGTCCCGCGCGATCTCCCGCTGCCACTGCCCCTCCCGGCCACCCTGCTAAAGGTCCTGCTGGTCCTCTTCTTCCTGGTCCACATCCTCTTCGTGAACCTCACCGTGGGTGCCAGCCTGCTCGTCACCATCTTCGAGTTCATGGGACGCAAGCCCGGCCGCGAACGCTACGACGATCTCGCCCTGGCCTTCGCGAAAACCGTCACCGTCAACAAGAGCCTGGCCGTCGTCATGGGCATCGGCCCGCTGCTCTGCATCAACCTCGTCTACACCCTCCAGTGGTACGGCGCGAACGCCCTGACAGGTCATGCCTGGCTGTTGATCATCCCGCTGGTCACCACCGCCTTCCTCCTCACCTACCTGCACAAATACCAGTGGGAAAGCTGGCGCCACGGCCGCCGGAAAATCCTCCACCTCGCCACCGGCGCCGCCGCCACCCTGCTCTTCCTCTGCATCCCCTTCATCTTCCTGGCCAACGCCAATCTGATGCTCTTCCCCGGCGAGTGGGAGAAAGTGATAGGCTTCTTCTCCGCCCTCCAGGTCGGCAATGTCCTGCCGCGCTACCTGCACTTCCTGCTGGCCTCCGTCGCGCTCAGCAGCCTCTTCGGCGCCTGGTGGTTCTGGCGGGAAGACGCGCCCGTACCCGGCTTCACCCGCGAGCAACTCCGCCGCACCTTCTACGGCGTCGCCGCGGCCGCCACCGCCTGCCAGTTCCTCGCCGGCCCTCTGCTGCTCCTGACCCTCCCCGGCATCGGCATCACCGGCCGCCTCTACGCGATCATCATCCCCTCCGCCGCCCTCGGCCTGCTGACGCTACTCCTGCTGCTGAAAAAATGGCACGGACCGGACAGCGAACTCGGCCGGGAGCACGGCCTGATCTGGATTCTCTTCTCCGTCGTCGTCCTCGGCATGGGCAGCGGCCGCCACGCTTACCGCGAGGCCGCCCTCGCGACCCAGACCGCCGCAATCGCCGAGCGCTCCGCCGCTTACGAAAAAGCCCTCGCCGATTTCAACGAGAGCCATCACGAGCAAGCCATTCCCACCGAGTCCCCGGAGCAGCTCTTCGCCACCTGCGGCGCCTGCCACGCTCCCGATCACCGCTTGGTCGGCCCGCCGCTCCAGGAAATCGCGCGGATCTACGCCAACAACCCCGCCGGCATCGTCGCCTGGGCCAAGGCTCCCGGGAAAAAACGCCCCGACTATCCACAGATGCCGCCTTTCGCCCACCTCGGCGACGACAAGCTGCGCCTGATCGCCGACTACCTCCTCGCCACCGCCCCCAAATAAGCGCCGCTCATTTCCCGACCGGCGCCGGCTCCGTCTCGTGCAGGCGCCCGTAGTCCACCACCCAGCGGCCATCACCCGGCGCCTCCGTGTAGATCTCCACAAAGCGCTCGCCGAATTTCACCTCCCGCCACGTGTAGCTGGCCTGGCTGTGCACCGCCGCCGGCACCACCACATCGACACACGCCACCGAGGCCATGAACCGCACGCTGTCCCGCTCGAACTCCGCCGCCGTCATCCCATGGAGAGGGCTGCTCTCGTCGATCAGATGCCGGATCGTCATCGCCGCCGGGAAAATGATAATCCCCTCCACCTGCAGCTTCAGCTCGTGAAAGCGCGCCATCAACTCCCCCTCTTCTGTCTGCGTCGTGCGGATCATCATGATCCGGAACTCCGCCTCCACCACCGCCTGATGCCGCTGGTTCGCCACCCGCATCATCAGCGCCGGCTGCCCGTCGAAGTTCGACAGCACCAGGTTCCGTGAAAAAAGCAGGTTCGCCGTCGGCCGGGAAAAACGCACGAAAATCAGCCCCGTCGTCACCGCCATCCCGAACATCCCCACCACGATCTCCGTCGTGGCGATGAGATGCGCCGCCACACTCACCGGATACATGTGCCCGTAGCCCACCGTCGCCAGCGTCTCCACGCTGAAGAAAAACGCATTCGCATACGAGTGCTCCGCCAGCTCCGCCACCCCGCCCGGCACCGAGACATACAGCGCAGCGAAAAGCACATTCACCCCCAGGTAGCAGGTCAGCAGGAACAGCGAAAACCGCGGCCAGCTCAGGCTCAGCAGCCAGTGATACATGTCCCGCCACCGCCACACCACCGCGTTCACCCGCAGGAACTCGATGTTCCCGGAGCGCACTGTCATCGCCGTCCGGCCGTTCTTCATGGCGGCAGACTAACATTTCTCCCCGGCAGGAAAAAAGAGCAACCCGCTGCGGAACCATTTTTAGAGCGACGGGAAGGTCGCTCTCATTCCTTCCTCCGCGCCATCAGGATCATCTTCGGACTCACGTAAAAGCCCTGCTTCGCATAAAAGGCCTCCGACAGATCGCCGCGCGCCGTCAGCAGGTAGATCCGCTTCGTATCCCGGTCTTCCAGTGCTTCCGACAGCGCGGCCATCAGAGCGGTCCCCACGCCCTGTCGCTGGTATCCTGGGCTCACGCACATTTCCTTCAGATAGAAATGCGTGCCCTCATGCCAAGGCTCGGAAATCCCCAGCGCAAACCCATTGAGGCCGCCCTCCTCCGGCTCCATCACCACTCCATAAAATCCCGGCGTCCGCACGATTTGCTCCAGCCGGGCTCTTACGACCTCCGGCGCCCACACCTCGTTCCACGGCGCCGCCGCAAAGGTCTCCCCATACAGCTCCACGCACCCGTCCAGATCCTCTTCCTGAAACAACCACGGCATCACTCCGGCATCCTGCCCCGCCAGCCCGCGAACTCAAGTCACGCCTCAATCCCGCCAGATCCGGTCCAGCGACTTCCGCACCTCCGGCACATAGGCCAGATACGCGATCGCCGCGACCACATAGGTCTGCCAGCGCCGGTCCAGCGCTCCACCCAGCACCTCATACACCGGATTGAACAACAGGATCAGGGCGACCAGCGGCAGCAGCCAGTAGCGCATTCCCCGCATCCACAGACGGCTGGAAACCAGCAGCGAAACCAGGAAAAGCCCCCACTTCGACAGCTCCCACGGCACGTCATAAATCAGATACTTGTCCCGCGTCCCGGCAAACTCCATCCCCGCCAGCACCAGGCACCAGAGAGCCGCGGCAAAGAGGAGATCCTTCGGTTTCATGGGAGAGAGGAAAGGGAGAAAATTACCACCGGGGACCGCCGCGCCGCACCATACTTGGCCGCACCCGCTTGTAAACTCCGCCGTCGTGACGCCCCCCGGGCCGCCTGCTACTTCCCGTCCCGCCGCAACGCCCGGTCATACTCCGCCTGTGCCTCCGCCCGCAGGGCCGGGTCCGTCACCGCCGCAATCGCCCGCTGGGCCAGTTCCCGTTCACCAAACCACGCCGCCGACTCCGTCAGCTCCACGTAGCCTTGGTCACGGTGCCAGTCCCCGGCTGGCATGGCCGCCAGCCACCCCTCCGACTCCTGCCGGTCGTGGAAAATGAAATTGCCCGCTGCTCTGCGAAACAACTCCGCCGCCTCAGGTTGCGCCGGCAGGGTCAGCGCCCAGTCCGCGAACTTTTTGGTGCCGGCCGCGCCAGTGGACATCGGCCAGAAACTCAGCACCGGGGAGTGATTCAGGTAGTCCCAATCGCCCGCCGCCACCACCTGGTCGATCGCTTGAGTGAAGGCCGGCGAACTCGCGTTCAGCTGGGACAGCGCCACCCTCGCGGCCTCCTTGCGCTGCCCCTCCGGCACCTCCGCCCACTCGCGGCCAAAGGCTTCCGCGCTGGTTTCCCGCAGGGTCGAGCCCCACGCCACCAGCGCCATGGTCCGCTCCGGCCCTTCCGGCAGGGACTCCCATTTGCCACGCAATTCGCCGCTCCCCGCGGACTGCGGCGGCAGCGCCGCGTAGGCCGTCTGCAGCCGGCTCAGCATCGTCGTCTCATCCGGACTGCCCGCCGCGATCTTTTGCAACATTTCCAGACGCTCCTGCTCATTGGCGGTTCGCGGCACCGCCAGCGAGATCGCCGTCGTTTTCAAAGTGTCCGGCAGTTCCTCCAGCATGGAAATCGCCAGCTTCGGGTCATCGCATGCGACTCCCCCGACCCAGGCCTTCTCCATCAGATATTTCCCCACTCCCAGGTCCGCTTTTTCAATCGCCTGCCACGACTCCAGCGGCTGCTTCCGGAACACCGGCCAGAAGGCCCGCTCCCTCCAGTAATCCATATCACCATTCCACCCTGGCGGCGGCTGCCAGGACTCCGCCAGCGCCGCTTTCACGGCCCCTTCCAAATCCACTTCCGCCCACCCTTTCAAGATTTGCTGCTGACTGCTCATCCGCTCGTCCGCGGTCATGCGCTCACGTGACAGCAGTTCCCAGGCGCGGCGGTATTCCTCCCTCGCGCTTAGCTTCGGGTCCGCGCTTCTTTTCTCCGGATCCTGCCCGCTCATTTCCTTCGACGCCGCCACCTCAAACTTCGATGCCCGCGTGA
>JAQGPE010000629.1 GCA_028293225.1 Akkermansiaceae bacterium
GAGGGTCGCGGGGCGGACGTGATAGACGTGGGCGGGCAGGCCGGCGGGCTTTTCGCGGGCGACGACCAGGGCGGCGCACTCGATGCCGGCGCGGGCCATTTCCGCGATGAAGCGGGAGCGGGAGGGCGACCAGCCGGCGAGGACGCAGAGGCAGCCGGCGAGGTCTTCGCCGTGGCGCAGGACCAGGCGGCTGAGGCTGGAGAAATCCTCGTCGCGGGTGCTTTCCACGCCGGCCAGCACCTCGAGCAGGGTTTCGGCGCGGCCGACGCCGTGACCGGCGCTGACGACGCGCTCCGCGCCGGCGATGAACATCAGGTCGATGAGCGACTCGCTGGTGTCGGCGGCGGAGACGAAGGACGCCGCGATGGAGACGGCATCCTCGAAATAGGTCTCGTTGTCCGGATTCGAAAAGGTGTCCAGGATCAGCCCGTAGCGCGGGAAGAAGGTGTCATCCAGTTCCCGGACCACGGGGCGGCCGGTGCGGGCCCAGGTGGCCCAGTGAATGAGGCGGAGGGGATCGCCGGGCTGGTATTCGCGCAAGCCGATGAATTCGCCGGACGGGCCGGAATTGCGCGAAGCGGAGTCACCGCCGGGCTGGAAGCGGGCGCTGCCGGGGAGTTCGAAGGGAGGCAGCCGGTAGCGCTGCGGCAGGACTGCGAGGGTATCGGCAGTGGCGCGGACGCGGATGCAGCGCTGGAACAGGCCAAGCGGCTCCGGGACCAGCACGCGCAAGTCTCCCAGGCGGATGATGCCACGGCGGATGGGCGTGAGTTCCATGATCACGGTGGCCTTTCCGAGGCCCTTGACATTGATCTGCGGGCTTTCCTTCGGTGGGCGGAAGTTCAGGCGAATCTCGGTGAGCCAGACCCAGCGGTACCAGGCGAAGAAGCGGTCGAAGGCGTTCCGCTCGCCCTCGCCGGGCTCGGTGCGGGTGACGAAGGCGGAGCGGCTGGGCCGGGCGTCGGGCGGGGTCTCCACCATCTCGATGCCGTGCAGCGGGCCGCGGTGGAGATTACGGACATGAAGGCGGTAGGTCATCGTCGTGCCAACCGTCGCGTGAGCCGGCAGCTCGCGGTCGGCCTCCATCTTCGCATTGCGAAAGGGCAGCCAGACCAGCCCGGCCAGGACCAGGGTCTGGGCCAGGCAGAAGACCTGGTAGACCGGCGTCTCCGGATTGCCGATCGCGATGAAGGTCAGGATGCCCAGCGACAGCACGATGCCGATGCCGGAGGGACGGATGCGGCGGCGGATGAAGAGGGTGACCGTGGTCGCATTGTAGTAAAAGTGGTGCTGCAGCCGGCGCACGGCCGGGATCTTCCACGGCTGGCGGTTCGCGTGGGGCGAGGGGATCTCCAGAGTCTGTGAATCGGCGGACGTCATGGGCGGGGCGCCGCCAGTCAGCGGAGCGGACGGGGCGGAAATCGGATGCTCCATCAATGTGCCCGGCGGCGGCGGATCGCCAAGGGGAAATGTTGCCGGGGCGGGTGCGCCGCGCTGAGAAGGTGCTGAGGAAAATTCGTGAACTGCCGCGCGATTCGGGAGTTGTCATAACGGAAGGATTCGTTAACCTCCGCTCCTCTGCATTGAACGGTTTCGGCCGGTTGGTGACGAGCAACGGATTTCTGTTGGACCCACGCATCGCTGGTTTCCGTTCGCGGTTGCCAGCGGTGCGTTCCGTTTTTCTAGGGGGCGGCTTTCGCGGTGACGCTGTTGTCCGCAGCAACCTGCAGGGAAATCGAGGAGGCCGACTGGCGGCCTTTGACCGTGAGCCGGAGCGAGACTTGCAGGGTGTCGGGGGCAGTCCATCTGACCGGGTTCTCGCCGGATGAGGTGACGGAGGACGCTGAAATGCCGAGACTGGCGCAGGCGATGGGCAGCAGATCCGGGACCTCCAGGGAGGTGGCGCGGCCATCCGCGAGACGGTAGAGGCTCAGGCGGCTGTGCTTTGACATGCTATCGTGGGTGGCCAGCAGCTTCGAGTCAGCGCTCCAGCGGTAGGTGAGAAAGGACGGGACCTTTTTATCGGTGCTCCACTCGGTTCTGGAGTCGATGACGAACAGCAGGGCGCCCCGGTCGACGGGCGCCAGGCCGATGCCGGTGATGGTGGTGGCGCCCGCGCTTATGCCGCCCTCCCAGTGGTTGAACTCGAAGAGGGCGTATTTGCCATCGGGGGAGGTGGAGTCCTTCACCAGCCGTCCCTCCGTGATGCCTCGCTCGCCTGCCCATTGGGATGAAAGTTCTGCGGCACCGGCGAGCGCGGTCAACGCGCTGGCGAAGCAGGAGATCCGTATCAGTTGAGTCTTCATGTTCTTTTGCTCCGGACTATGGAGGAAAATGAGATCGCAGGTTGCAAGTTCCAGGTAAAAAGTTTCCCTGGCCGGGCTGGGCACGGGCGGTCCCGTCATCGGGGAAATAAGGCTTCCGGGAGCGGCTGGGTTTCTTCAGCCTCGGGAGTCACCTCTCATGGCCACTTCCGAACTTCTCGCCTTCTCCTTCGTCGTCCTGCTGGCGGTTTTCACGCTGGGGACGGGGCTGCTGTCCCTGACGAAAGGCAAGGTCTACCTGGTGCCGGGCAGTGTGACGAAAAAGGAGCGCTTCGGCTTCTGGATCGCGGCGGTCTTCGTGCAGGTCTTCACCGGCGTGGTGCTGGGCGGATTCTGCCTGCACCTCTACCAGGTGCTGACGGCGCCGAAGTGAGGGACTGCCTGCCCGCTACGGCCGAATAGCGGACGCGAGGCGCGGCTCATTTCGCTTACATCCGGAAATCCTCGCCGAGGTAGTGCTTTCTGGCCGTCGGGTCGTTGACCAGCTTTTCGGAGGCGCCTTCCAGGATCACGCGGCCGTCGTGAATGAGGAAGGCCCGGTCGACGATCGAGAGGGTTTCGCGCACGGAGTGGTCGGTGATGAGGATGGCGAGGCCGTCGCGTTCGCGGAGTTCGCGGACGATGCGCTGGATGTCCTCCACGGCGATCGGGTCGATGCCGGCGAAGGGCTCGTCGAGCATGATCAGGCGCGGGTCGGTGCAGAGGGAGCGGGCAATGGCGAGGCGGCGCTTTTCACCGCCGGAGAGGGTGATGGCTTCCGACTTGCTGACCTTGGTGATGCCGAAGCGCTCCAGCAGGCTGTCGGCGCGCTCGTTGCGGTCCTTTTTTGACAGGCCGGGCTGGGCTTCCAGGACGGCGATGAGGTTGTCGCGGACGGAGAGCTTGCGGAAAATGGATTCTTCCTGGGGGAGGTAGCCGAGGCCCTGGCGGGCGCGGAGGTGCATGGGCAGGCGGGAGATGTCCTTGCCATTGAAGTGCACGGTCCCGGCGTCGGGCGGGATCAGGCCGGCGATCATGTAGAAGGAGGTGGTCTTACCGGCGCCGTTCGGGCCGAGCAGGCCGACGATCTCCCCGG
>JAQGPE010000631.1 GCA_028293225.1 Akkermansiaceae bacterium
GCGGGTTTCCGGATTGTCAAAGAGGAAGGCGCGGGGGGCGGGGAGGGGCCTAACAAGAAAAAATCCTGTCAGGGCGGTTCGAAATTGCGCGGGTTCCCGGAAAGTGCTCTCCTAGGCTGAACTCCCAAATAATATCATGCTCAAGGATTTCAGAGATTTCATCCTCAAAGGGAACATGCTCGACCTCGCGGTGGGCGTGATCATCGGTGCGGCGTTCGGCAAGGTGGTCACGGCTTTCACGGATGTCCTGCTCGGACTGGTGGGCATGGGCTTCAGCCAGCCGGACTTCAGCGGGTACAAGCCAAGTGGTGTCCCGCTGGGGGTTTTCTTCAACTCGCTGATCAGCCTTCTGATCGTGGGTTTCGCCCTCTTCCTGATCGTGACGACTTACACCCTGGCGAAAAAGCGCTTTGAGGCGCCTGTCCAGGCGAAGGGCCCGGAGGAAGTCCCAGCGGACATCAAGCTGCTGGCTGAAATCCGCGATCTGCTCAAGGACAAGGCTTGACCCTTTCCCCCGCTCTGCTGGCCTGCGCGCAACGATGTCGGCCGAGCGTGAACCCTTTGACGTGCGCGATGCCCTGCCGTCCCTGGATGGCGGCGGCTGGCGGCAGGCCGTGCGCTGGGGGATCGATGGCGCGCTGGGTCTGCGCGAGGTGCGCCGCCGCTTTCACGCCGCCACGCTCCAGCCGGGCGAGCCGTTTGCCGAGGCGGTCCGCTCCTACGGGCTGAGCTTCGATCCCGCCCCCTTTGCGAAGGTGGTGCCGCGCACCGGCCCGGTGGTGGTGATGGCGAACCACCCCTTTGGCGGGGCGGATGCGCTGACCTTCGGGGCGATGTGCCGGGCCCACCGGCCGGACGACATGCTGCTGATGGCGAACGCGACCGCGGCCCGGCTGCCGGTGCTGGGCGACCACATGCTGCCGCTTTCGATCCTGGGCGATGAGGAGTCGGCGCGGAAGAACGCGCCCTCCCTGAAGCGCACCCTGCTGCACCTGCGCGCCGGCGGGCTGCTGGCGGTCTTCCCGTCCGGAGAGGTGGCGAGCTGGCGAGGCTCCGCCGTGGAAGAGGCCCCCTGGTCGCCGCACATCGCGGCGCTGGCAGTGAAATGCGGGGCTACCGTGGTGCCGATGCGCTTCTTCGGCCGGACCCCCGCCTGGCTGCACCTGGCGGGAGGGATCCACCCGCTGCTGCGGACCGCGCTGCTGCCGCGGGTCCTGCTGGCCATGCGCGGGCACTACGTAGAGTATGGGATGGGCGAAGCGATCGAGCCGGGTATTTTGCGGGTAGTTGAGTCGCCCTCCGCGTTTTTGAGGGACAAGATGTTACGCATTTTGGCCTGATCTGCAAACAATCGGGATTTTTGCAACTCATGTTACGCGATTACGTAGGCCGCTGCTGAATGAATGAATTTGCTCCCGGGAGCCGGTTTTCCTATTGGGGTAAAAGATGCCGCCTGCCCTTCACCTCCACCTCTCATCGATCCGCCACGAGATCGAGAAAGGATTCGATCTCTCGCCCGATGACGAGATCGTGATTGGTCATGCCGTGAGCATTGCGGAAATCCAGGACGGGGCGCTGGGCACGGTGACGTGGTGCCTTTTCAATGCGCAGCGCTTTGCCAACGGCAAGCCGGCTTCGGAGGCTTCCGGGGCGGCACGGGCCTGGTCGACCACGGCAGGGGTGACCCCGGCGGTGACGCTGTTCAAGACCGCCGTCTGACGGACCGGGCGGCGGGTGTCCGCGTTTTTGTGACGAGAATGTCGGAACTGCCTCGTGGACCGTGGCTCACGGCTGCGGCATCGGTTTTGAGTCCTGACACATTCCCTCCCTCCCACGGGCTCCGGATCGAGGCATCATCGTGAGAACTGATGTTGACCCCAAGCGGATCGATGGGACGAAAGGCTCAGGAACCTTCACCCTCCGGAGCGTATCCCCATGAACCCGACCTTCCAACCGATCGCAGCTCCGGCCGAGCGTGCGAAAGTACTTTCTGACATCGAGGGCCTGAGAAGCCGCGGCCCGCTGGCCGCCCAGGGCAAACTGGAGGTCTTCCTGGCCGCCGCCTGGGAAGCCCCCGCCGTGCTGCATGAAATCGGCCGCCTGCGCGAGGTCAGCTTCCGCGCCGCGGGCGAGGGCACCGGCAAGCCACTGGACCTGGACCGCTTTGACGCCAGCTACCTGCACCTTTTCCTGTGGGACCGCGAGGCCGGGGAAGTGGCGGGCGCGTATCGCCTGGGCTGCACGGACGCGCTGCTGGCCTCCGGGGGTCCGGATGCGCTCTATACCTCCACGCTGTTCCGCTTTGAGCAGCCGTTCCTGGATTTCCTGCAGCCGGGGCTGGAGCTGGGCCGCTCGTTCGTGGCGCCGGCCTATCAGCGCTCCATCCACCCGCTGGGCCTGCTGTGGCGGGGGATCGGGCGCTTCGTGGCGAAGTACCCGCGCTACGGCCGCCTCTTCGGCCCGGTGAGCATTTCGCAGGACTATTCGGCGGTGTCGCAGGATCTCATCGTCAGCTTCATGCGCGGCCAGTGCCGGGACCAGGAGCTGTCGCGCTGGGTCCACCCGGTGCATCCCTATGACGGTGGCGGCCTGCCGGAGGGCAGCGGCATCAGCTGCAAGCTGCACTCGATCGAGGAAGTCTCCGCGGCGGTGTCGAACGCCGAGCCGGACGGCAAGGGCGTGCCGGTGCTGTTGCGCCAGTACCTGAAGCTGAATGCGACGCTGCTGGAGTTCAATGTGGATCCGGACTTCGCCAACGTGCTGGACGCGCTGGTGCTGGTCGACCTGCGCAGCGCCCCGGCCAGCGTGTTGTGCCGCTACATGGGCGAGGACGGCTACGGCGCCTTCATGGAGGGCAGCGAAATGGGCGGCGTGGTGGCGGCTTGAGAGAGGCTCCGGAAGATTGAATCGCCGGGGCGCTGATGTTGAAGAGATCTTTGGGTGACCCGGGCCGAGGGTCACTGATGGGACTGATTTACTGATGAACTGATTTTAAAGTCAGAGATAGGGAAAGTTGAGAGGATGGCAGGGGGCGGATCTTCATTTCTTTTCCCGCCATCGCAGCAGACCCGCTTCCGGTCCAAAATCTCCTGCCTTCAATCAGTTAATCTGTAAATCAGTCCCATCAGTGATTCCTGGCCCGAAGCCCCCAAGCGGGGCCGTTGCCAGCCTTGGCGCTCTTCTTCTCCCGAGCTGATCATTTGCCAAGCGGGCGGGGGAGGGACAAGCTGCGGCCATGAAGGTGGTCCGCGTCTACTCCTCGCTCATGGAAGCCCAGCTTGCGAAGATCCAGCTGCGGGATGCGGGGATCGGCTGCGACCTCCCGGATGAAGCGGCGGCCGGGAATTTCCCCGCGGCGGCCTTTGCCGATGGCGTGCGCCTGCTGGTGGACGACGCCGACGAGGAGCGCGCCCGCGAGGTGCTGGGCCTGCCGGAGCGCGAGGCCCGCCTGCCCTCCGCCGCGCCCCGTAAAGCGGGCGTGCCGGTGTGGATGTTCGTGATCATCGCGCTGGCTCTGATCGCTCTGGCCATCCGCTCCGACCAGACGCCGAAGGGTGGCAGGGACGGGGTGATGACCAAGGACCGCAACCACGACGGCAAGGACGACTGGCGGCAGGAAACCAGCGATCATGGCGCGACGGTCACGATCTACACGGACAACAACTTCGACGGCGTCTGGGACCACCGCGCCAACTACTCCGGCAAGGAACTGATCTGGAGCGAGACCGATTCGGACTTCGACGGCAGCTACGACTGGAAGAACGAATACAAGAACGGCGTGATCGTCAGCGCGGTCTGCCGCAAGGGCGGCGTGGGCCCGGAGCTGGTGCGCGAGACCTTCAAGCACGGGATCCTGGTCAGTGAGCTGGTGGACGAGGACGGCGATGGAAAGTGGGACTACCAGAAGGAGTTCGACCCCTATGGCCGTGAGACGGCGAAGATCCCGCTGAAGTAGAACATCCAGGCGCTAAGATCCGGCAAATGAGCGCCTTTCCCGTGCTCTGCGACAAATTGCCGCCACTGAGGGGTTGCTCCCGTTTGAAAGGTCGGGCACGTTCCCGGCGTTTTCAGCACCATACACCGTATGAACAAACTGATCCTGACCCTCGCGACCGTCTGCCTCACTTCCTTCGCCCACGCCGAAGACAAGAAGTTCGAGATCACCGGCAATGACCAGATGCAGTACAGCGTGAAGGCGCTGGAAGTAACCGCGGGCGACAAGGTCACCGTCACGCTCAAGCACATCGGCGCGCTGCCGAAGGTCGCCATGGGCCACAACTTCGTGCTGCTGAAGAAGGGCGTCACGGCCGCTTCCTTCGCCACCAAGGCGATGAAGGCTCCGACGACCGACTACATCCCGCAGGATGACGACTCGAAGAAGGAAGTGGTCGCCCACACCAAGATCCTCGGCGGCGGCGAGTCCGACAGCGTGACCTTCGACGCGCCGACGGAAGCCGGCGACTACATCTACCTCTGCACCTTCCCGGGCCACTTCGCCCTCATGAACGGCGTGCTGACCGTGAA
>JAQGPE010000635.1 GCA_028293225.1 Akkermansiaceae bacterium
TGAAATTCTCCGTCGCCGTTGCGGTCCTGCTCCGCCTCTTCGCCATCTCGTGGGCAGTCACCGGCATCGTCGCGATCCTCAGCTCCCTGAGCCGTGACGCCGCGTTCACCGGCACCCCCGCCGTCACCTATCTCCTCCACCTGATCGTGCCCATCTTCTATCTCCTCTTCGCCCTGCTCGCCTGGATTTTCGCCACGCCCGTCGCACGAGTCGTGATGGCAGCCCCAGAAATGGACGTCGATGCCCCCCACCTCCGGCCCGCCCAGCTCTATACCTTCGGCTTCCTCATCCTCGGCCTCTACTTCTTCCTCGGCTACGCTGGAGGAATGCTGAACTGGTTCTATTTCTTCGCTACCTCCCGGTCCATGGAAGCCGCCATCAAATCTCCGGAACACTCCACCCTCTACAAGGCGGGTGAACAGGTCGTCCCCTGCCTCTTCGGCATTCTCTGCTTCGCCTTCGCTCCAAAGTGGGGCCTCCGCATGGCCCGCGCCTTCGACACCGCCAGTCAGGCCGCCCAAAACGAGCACCATCCCCGCCAGCAGCATCCCAACTGAGCGGATCGGCCCCACCCCGCAGCAAGGAAAGCCTACACGTCCAGCTTCATCACCGACACGCCCGCCCCGCGGCCTGCCGCCTTCAGCTCATCCGTCATCTTCGCGTTCGTGTAGATCAGCATCCCCTGCAGCGACCGCCCCTGGCTGCGGGTCAGCGCTTCGCTCAGCGCCGCCGCCGTCTTCGCTGCCGAGTTGCCACCCACGAAGGCGGTCACGCCCTGGTCGTGCAGCCCCTTCAGTTGCTTGCGGAGCTCCTTCGGCACCCCGGACTCGCCCCAGATCGCACTCAGGCCCGTAGTCATCGCCTGCGCACCGATCCCCTGGTCCGGCACCACCAGCACCTGGATGTCCTTCCGCCCGGAAAGCCGCGCCGCCTTCGCCTGCATCTGCCGGGAGTCCATTCCAGACCCCGCTTTGATAGCCGGCGTCGCAGCCGCAGCAGCCTCCTTCTTGCCATGCCCCCCGAACATCGAACAGGAAACGCAGCATGTCAGGACCACCGCACCGCTGAGAGCATTCCGAATCATATCCCTGTTTTGTATGGCAGATCCGCAGTGGCCGCAAGGGAACTTCTGGCCTAGCATGGCCGCGCCACTGCGCTTCACCATGCTCCACGTCACCCTGAATACCGGCACCGCGGTGGAGATCGCCCGCCACGACGACCCGCCGTCCCTGAAGGCCCTCTTCGACGCCCTGGTGGATGCCCGCGGCGGCCCGGTCGTCACCTGGCAGCCGTGGCGCACCGATGTCCTGGTCGGCGAAGGTTGCGCCATGTTCACCATCCGCAAGAGCGCCGAGGAACTCGCCGTCCTCTGCGCGGTGGCCTGGACGGAAACCGGGGCCACGCGGGCCTGGTACGAGATCGAGCAGCCCTACCTTGATGCCGGCGACGTCCTGGGCCGCACCGGCCACCTGCACATCGGCATGGACGCCTTGCCGGAAATGCCTGAGACCCTTCCCTGGCTGGCTTCCTGGGTCATGCCCGCCGCCGCCAGCTTCGCCTCCCTTGATGATGCCCGCTGGCTGGCCGACTGTGAGCAGCTCATGGCCTTCGCCATCCTGCGCAGACACGGGGGAGCACCGGAACTACGGCATATGTAGTATTTCAAAAACAGCCAGCAACCCCGGCCCGATCCACAGCAGCAAGAGCGTCCAGACCCAATGCCGCGATTTCATTTCATTTCGTCTCCAGCACCTGCACGCCAAATCCATTTCCGGCGCTCTTGCCCTTGAAACTGGTATCGTCGTCCGTGAGAAGCAACTCCAGTTGTCGCTCCGGAACGTGCCTCACGGTAAACGCCCGCGTCCCCGGGTAGTCGAGAAAGCTCGCATCCAGGGTCTTCTTTTTTGAGGCCGTCCGCAGTTCCCACCGCATGCCGTAGTCACCGGTATTGTCCGAAGCTCCCGTGATCCGGATCTGCACATTATCGAGATTTGTCAGTTGAATGGGAATGACGAAGCGGCGGCCGGTGGCCTTCGAAAAAGACATCTTCTGGTAAGGGATCGGCAGCGGATAAAAGACGCCCGGCAGCGGCTCCTTGCGAATCACCTGCAGGTCCAGAGCCGCGGGTTTCTGCGCGACTCCGCTCCCTTCCGCCACAGGCGGATTCTTCGCTTCCTCCTCGGCCTGGGCTTCGGCGGCGGCCTCCTCTCTTTCCCGATCCTCCGCCAGTTGTTTACGACGCTCCTCCTCCGCTTGCTTGAGACGGGCCGCTTCCTGACGCTTTTCCTCAGCCACCCGGGCCGCTTCCTCTTGAAGGGCCTTCGCCTTGACCGGATCGAACAGGAACTCCCTCCGCACCGACTCCGGCAGGCGCTCAAAGAGGATCGTGGCATTTCCTTCGGCGTGCATGAAGGACAGCGACAGAGCGCCCACCTTGGTAATGGAAATGTCCCGGTACTCCTTGCCGTCCAGAGTCGTTAGCTTATCGAATTTCACCGGATACGGCGGCGCATAGGGATCGGCCAGCGGCGAAGGCGGCTTTCCCAGGCCCTCTTTCGCCGCCGTCTCGGCCTCAACCGCCACCTGGGCAGGGCGGGTCTCAACCTGCTGACGGATCGCGGGAGGCAGCTTGTCGAACGGCAGTGTCACCGAGCCCAGATCATGAAGAAACAGCGCCCGGTCCGGATACCATTTCTGCAAAATGGCATGGTTGTAAGTCTGTCCATCCAGTGTCTCGATTTTCTCGAACTTCAACCGGACGGAGGTGTCGGCCCTGGCCGGTGGAACGACGACGAGCAGGCATGCGAGCAAGAGGAGGATTGCTTTCATTCAGGGGAGGAGCGGGACTGCAATGATCCCAGCAGGGCGTAGCAACTCCCGCCCGCGATTTCCAGTTAGCATTTTCCGGATGCCCCTCGCATGCCCGGTCCCGGATCTTCCTGTGACCGGCGCCGGCCGATCCGCGGCGCCGCTATTCATTTTCCGCCGCTTGACACCCGCCCTTCTCCACCGCGCAATCCTCCCTGTGAAGGACGTCAGCACGATCGAGCTCCAGCCCACCCTGACCGGCGAACATCTTTCCCTGCGCCCCCTGCGCGAGGACGACTTCGAGGCGCTCTACACCGCCGCCTCCGATCCCCTGATCTGGGAGCAACACCCGCAGCCCACCCGCTGGCAGCGTGAGGTCTTCCAGACCTTCTTCACGCTCGCGATGGCTTCCGGCGGCGCTTTCACAGTGGTCGATCCCGCGACCGGGGCGATCCTCGGCTCTTCCCGCTACTACGACTGGAACCCGGCCAGCCGGGAGATCGCCATCGGCTACACCTTCCTGACCCGCCACTATTGGGGCGGTCCGGCCAACCGCGAGATGAAACGCCTGATGCTGGAACACATTTTCCAGTGGGCGGAAAAGGTCTGGTTCCACATCGGCACGGAGAATCGGCGCTCGCGGAAGGCCACTGAAAAACTCGGCGGCATCTACTCCCATACCGCCGACTTCCCTGCCCTGGGAACTCCTCACGCGTTCTACTACATCCCTGTGATTTCGCTCACGTCCTGATTCCCTCAGCGGAGGCTTCCGAGAAAGCTGATGATGGACTGGCTGACCGCGTCCGGCCGCTCCTGCGGCACCCAGTGACCGCTCCCCGGCACGATCAGCGATCCCGCCAGCTTTGGAACCAGCGCACCCATCTCTGCGATCATTTCCCGCATCCCCGGCATCGCCAGGCCGGCGTCGCGCTCCCCCGCCATGAACAGCGCCGGAACCTCCACTGCGGCGCCAGCCAGAGAAGC
Source organism: Akkermansiaceae bacterium (assembly GCA_028293225.1). Lineage (GTDB taxonomy): Bacteria > Verrucomicrobiota > Verrucomicrobiia > Verrucomicrobiales > Akkermansiaceae > Haloferula. Next base: position 3,793 of record JAQGPE010000635.1, read on the forward strand.
CTGCAACTGCCAGTTCCGATCCAGATTCCGGTAATAGTTCAGCCCGCCACGGAACCCGGATTTTTCGAAGGATTTCACCATCTCGTCCAGATCCGCTTCCGGAAGCCACGCGGGCATCACCCCAGGATCCGGCAGAGGCGGGAGCAGGCCACCCTGCCGTGAAACCATCCCAAATGGATTCGGTGTGGCATCCCCGCTCCGGCGCGGGCCGGCCTCCCCTGAAGCGGCATGAAGGATTTTTCGCAGTGTGGTGCGGACATCCGCTTCCAACTCTTTTTCCGCAAGTCCCGGCTCCTGAAAGTAGAGCACGTAGAAGAGTTCATCTGCCGTCTGAGGAAACAGCCGGGTCGGCGGCAGCGGCGGCCGCCCCATCATCGGCACCCCCAGAGCGACCACGCCGCGAAAGCGGTCCGGTCGCATCTGCGCAGCTTGCCAGGCGATCGTCGCACCCCAGTCGTTTCCCACGATCACCGCCGTCCGCTCACCCAGTGCATCCAGCAGAGCCACCATGTCTCCCACCAGGTGGAAGACGGTGAACCCGTCGACCGGCTCCGGACTATCGCTCTGACCATAGCCGCGCAGATCAGGCGCCACTGCCCGGAAACCTGCCGCCGCCAATGCCGGGAGCTGATGCCGCCACGCATGGCTGGTCTCCGGGAAGCCGTGGCACAGCAACACCAGCGGGCCTTCACCTTGCTCCCTTACCTGCATCCTGATCGTCGCCGTTTCGACAAAGCGGTGATTCATCTCCCATTCTTCTCTCTGCAAAGATTTTTCGCAACTTCAATTGTTACAAAAAAGAAGATGGGATCTTTGTTCCTTCTTCTATGCACTACCGCCATGAAGCAGGACGGCCGGCTGGCCCGCATGATCCACGTGATCGTTCACATGGGCCTCCTCGACGGCCGGGAGACCTCCGAAACGATCGGCCGGATGCTGAACACCCATCCGGTGGTGGTGCGACGGACGATGGGCATGTTGAAAGCCAGCGGCATCGTCGGCTCGGAAAGCGGTCGCGGCGGCGGGTGGAAGCTCCTCCGCACCCTGGACCAGATCACGGTGCTCGATGTCCAAAGGGCGCTGAGCGAGACATCGCTGCTGCCCCCGGGCATCTCAGGAGACCATCCCGCCTGCCCGGTCGAGCGGGCAACCAATGCAGCGCTCATCCAGGCATTTGCCCGGGCTGAGGAAGTCCTGTCGGACCGGTTCTCAGAACTCAGTCTGTCCGCCATCGCGGCCGCCGCGCTGGCGGGAGAGTAACATCGGCCCCAGCCAAATCTCCGGCTCAGATGGCTTTCACGAA
>JAQGPE010000666.1 GCA_028293225.1 Akkermansiaceae bacterium
TGTGTATTTGACGGATTTTCAACTAAGCCACGCTCTTCAAACGATCCGCAAGCGATACTCTTTTTCTGGAAAATTTGGAGCTTCGAATACGCTGCTTTCAGCCAGTGATCCTTTCCTCTAACGGGCCATCCTTCTACATCGGATGGCCAGCAAATCTGATGCAATACGAGGAAAATAGAATTGATCATTTGGTTGTAATACCAATCGCAAGGCTCAAGGGCAGCAAGACGTCGTAAACGCTCCACTAGTGCCGCTGACGGTGGACCAAACAGAGCAAAATAGAACGGCGTCAAAACGCCTGCTTTCACCAAATACTTGGTATCGTTAGTATTGTTCCTTTTCTTCCCGTTGAAGGTTGCGGAAGCGCAGACTCCATTTTCAATAGACGCTTCTCCTCCTCGAGAAGATGGCAAAACGTGGTCCGTCCAGTTAGCTTCCCAACTTTGTCGGAGAGGAGCATCAAGGAGCCAGAGATTCGCGCTAGAAAAGCAGCAAGTGGCCCGATCACGACAAAAGATAAGGGCCTTTTGTTGGTCACTAAATTCTTTTCGGATATGAGCCATTAGAGGGAGTGTTCGATCATCATCCGTGCCTCTTGCCCGGCAGGCGGGCGGTCAGGAATTCGCGCAGCAGCGGCTCCAGCGGGGTGTCGGTTCCGACGAGTTGGTAGTCGGCGCCGGCTTCATGGCACTTGGCCCGGATGGTGGTCAGGAAATCCTTGAGGGCGGACTGGTATTCGTCGGCGATCAGGTTCGGCTCCACCACCACGGAGGTGCCGTCCTCCATGTCGACGAAGCGGTGCGGCCGGTCGAACTGGAAGCCGAGTTCCTGCGGGTCCATGAGATGGAAAACGCTGATGTCGTGCTTGCGGTAGCGCAGGTGCTGGAGGGCGTCGGAAAAGGCCTGCGAGTCGGTGAAGAGGTCGGAGAGGATGACGACGAAGGCGCGCTGGCCGATCTTTTCGGCGATGGCGTGCAGGGCGTCGATGAGGCCCGTTTCGCCGGCGGGTTCCAGTTTGCCGAGGGTCTCGAAGATCTGCTGGAGGTGAGCCGGGCGGCGGCGCGGCGGGACTTCCAGGTGCAGCTTGTTGGTGCAGATCGACAGGCCGGCGGCGTCGCCCTGGTTGACCAGCAGGTAGGCGAGGGAGGCGGCGATCTTGCGCGCGTAGGCGATCTTCGGCTCGGCGAGCCCGGAGAAGTTCATCGAGCCGGAGGCATCGACAACGAAGTAGGCGCGCAGGTTGGTGTCGGCTTCGAACTCCTTGATGTAGTAGCGGTCGGAGCGGGCGAAGGCCTTCCAGTCGAGGCGGCGGGTGTCGTCGCCGGGGACGTATTTGCGATACTCCGCGAACTCGACCGACGATCCGCGGTGCGGCGAGCGGTGCTTGCCGGCCACGTTCCCAAGCATGGGCATGCGCGTCTGGAGGGGGATGGACCCCAGCCGGGCGAGCAGTGCCAGATCGAGAAATTCGTGTGGGTTGGCCATCGCTTACTTTGAGGAAGCCGTCGACACCCTCCACAGGGTGTTGTTGCCATCTTCCGTCACCAGCAGCGACCCATCGTGAGCCACTGCCACTCCCACCGGCCGGCCCCAGACGCTGCGGCTGTCGACGACGAAGCCGGTCAGGAAATCCTCGTATTCACCGGTCGGCTTGCCGTCCTTGAGTCTGACGCGCACGACCTTGTAGCCGGTGCGCGAATTCCGGTTCCAGGAACCGTGCAAGGCGACGAAGAGATCGCCGCGGTAGGCTTCCGGAAATACCGAGGATCCCGACGTGGCGGTGTAGAAAGCGATGCCCAGCGCCGCGGAGTGCGCCTGTAGCAGCACGTCCGGAACGGTAGCCTTGCCTGCGAGGTCAGGGCGGATGCCCTTCAGGCGCGGGTCCTCATGGTTGCCCAGGTAAAACCAGGGCCAGCCGTAGTAGCCGCCCTCCTTCACGCTCGTCACGTAGTCGGGCACCAGGTCGTCGCCCAGGCCGTCACGTTCGTTGGTGGAAGTCCACAGGTCGCCGGTGACGGGCTCGATGCCCAGCCCGACCGGATTGCGAATTCCGGAGGCGAAGATCTTCACGCCGTCTTTTCCGTCCGGACTGGTGACGAGCACGTTGGCGCGATGAGTTTCGGGGCCCCAGGCGGAGCCCAGGGCGTTGTCCGTTTCCCACTGCCTGATCTCCTCCGGCGTCTTCGTGGCCAGGCCGTCGGGAATGTTCGAACCGGAGCCGACCGAGATGAACAGCCGCTTGCCATCCTTGGAAAAAGCGATGTCGCGGGTGCTGTGGCCGTTGGTCGTATCCGACAGCTTCGCGACAATGGTCTCCGCCTCGCCCCGCGCCTTCAGATCGCCATTGGTGTAGGGAAAGCGCACCACCGAATTATTATTCGCGATGTAGAGCCACTGCGGATCGGGGCCGGGCGGATAGAAGGCCATGCCAAAGGGGCGGTTCAGTCCGGTCGCGAAAATCTCATCGCTGGTAGGTGTCGTCGCGCCGTCCGCCGCCCGCAGCAGCCGGATGCGGTTGGCCCCGGTTTCCGAGATGAAGATGTCGCCATTCGGCGCGACGTGAACCAGGCGGCCGTTGTCCAGACCCTTGGCGAAGAGTTCAACCTTGAAGCCCTCTGGCACGGCCAGCTTGGCGTCGGCCGGTTGCGGCACCACGTCCGGGTTATTGCCCGCCGACGAGGTGCCGAAGGGTGCGGGCAGATGGTCCGCCGAAAGGTGATGCTTGTTGCCGGGATTCTGGTGCCGCCAATCGTTGTCGTCGGTGGCATTTGGATCGACCTGCGGGTGCTTGCGGTTTTCGCCGCCGGCGGGAGCCTTCAGCGTTGCGAGGAAGGCGATCAGATCCTTGCGATCCTCCGCGCCCGGGACCTGGATGACCATGGTCGTGCCGGGAATCACCGCCGGGGGATTCTCAATGAAGCGGTCCAAGTTGGCGGCGTCCCAGGTCAGGCCGGAGTCCTTCAAAGCCTTAGTATAACCGAACGGCGTGGTTCCCGCCTTGCGTCCCAGCAGGCCAACCAGGCTCGGTCCCTGTCCTCCGCCCGCGAATCCCGGTCCGGCGGCGTGGCACAACGCGCAGGATTGCTGGAAAAGCGTTTTGCCGTGGTCGGCATTGGCTGGGGTCTGAGCGGCGGCGGAACCAGCGAGGCCCAGGGCCGCCAAGCTGAAGCGAAAGGCGAAGGATGGATTTTTCATGGCTGCGGGGTCGGTCCGGGAAAAAAGTCGAATAAGCGCGGTTGAAAGCTTTGCTCAGTCTTCCCGCATTTCCGCGATCAGCCGCTCAACGACCTTTTTCGAGGTCATGCCCTGCGACTCGGCGGAGAAATTGGTCAGGACGCGGTGGCCGAGCACGGCGATCGCCACGGCTTCCACATCCTCCAGCCCGGCCATGAAGCTGCCGCGGATGGCAGCGCGGGCCTTGGCGCCGAGAACAAGATACTGGACCGCGCGCGGTCCGGCGCCCCAGGAGACGTAGTCCTTGATCCACGGCGGGGCTTCCGGCGTGCCGGGGCGGGTTTTGCGGACGATCGAGACGGCGTAGTCGTAAATGTGCTCCGGCACCGGCATGCGCCGGACCAGTTGCTGGTAGGCCTTGACCTTCTCGCCGTCCATCAAGTGGTTCAGGATGGCACGGGCGGTGCCGGTGGTTTCACGGGCGATGCGCTTTTCCTCCTCGGCGCTGGGGTAGCCGACCTCGATCAGGAACATGAAGCGGTCGAGCTGCGCTTCCGGCAACGGATAGGTGCCCTCCTGTTCGACCGGGTTCTGGGTCGCCAGCACGAAAAAGGGCGGCTGCAGGTCATAGGTGCGGCCGAGCACGGTGACCTTCAGCTCCTGCATGGCCTCCAGCATGGCCGACTGGGTCTTGGCCGGGGCGCGGTTGATTTCGTCGGCCAGGACGATGTTGGCGAACACCGGGCCGCGGACGAACTCGAACTCGCGGCGACCACCCAAGCCATTTTCCTGGATGATGTCGGTGCCGGTGATGTCGGCGGGCATCAGGTCCGGGGTGAACTGGATGCGGTTGAAGGAAAGATCGAAGGTCTTGGCGACCGAGGAAACCAGCAGGGTCTTCGCCAGGCCGGGGACGCCCATCAGCAGGGCGTGACCCTTGGCAAAGAGACAGATGGCGAGCTGCTCGATGACCTTTTCCTGGCCGATGATCGCCTTGCCGAGCTCGGCTTTCAGCGCCTGGTAGGTGCGGCCGAGTTCTTCGATGGCCGCCACGTCATCCGGCGGGAGTTGCGAGCTGGTGGGGGAGTCGGCGTTTTCCATGGTGCAGCAGGTCGGCGGATGCTGGCAATCGTCCGGGAAGATGGCGATGTCAAAGGAACGGGTTTTACAGGATTGGGGCGGTCTGTCAGAAACGCGGTGAAGTTGTCAGACAGATTCTGTGGCTCAGCTTCGTTATTTGACCAATCTCCAAACCCTACCTCTATGCGCGCCCTGTTTGTTTCACTGTTGTTGCTGACGGCTTCGGCCGTGGCGGATGAAAAACCCTGGACCGTCCTTTTCGACGGCAAGTCCCTGGCTGGCTGGACCTCCGCCAGCGGCGGCAAGCCCGGCGAAGGCTGGAAAATCGAGGACGGCGCCCTGCACCGGGTGGCGAAGGCCGGGGATCTGATCAGCGAGAAGGAATACACCGACTTCGAACTGGAGTTCGACTGGGCGGTGACCACCGGTTGCAACAGCGGCGTGAAATACCGCGTTCACAAGACCGCCGGCGGCTGGCTGGGGCCTGAATATCAGGTGCTCGATGACGCGGGCCACGAAAACGGCAAGGTGCCGAAGACCTCGGCCGGCTCACTCTATGAGGTGATCGCCCCGAATTCGGACAAGACTCTCAAGCCCGTGGGTGAGTGGAACCACTCCCGCATCGTCGCCAGGGGCCCGGTACTGGAACACTGGCTGAACGGCAAGATGGTGCTGAGCGTGGACACCTCCAAGCCGGAGTGGCTGGAAGCGCGCAAAGCCAGCAAGTTCGCGAAGATCGATGGCTTTGCCGAAGCCGCTCCCGGCCATATTCTGCTGCAGGATCACGACGGTGAAGTCCGCTTCAAAGAGATCCGCATTCGCACTCTGGAGAAGTAAAGTGCGGCAGTTCTCGGAAAAAAGACGGTTTTCCACTTGCCAGAGGGGGGGTGTCTGCTAAACAGCCCGCCCGCTTCGGGACGACGGGTGAATCGCATTCATTCAGTCCTTTCCGCGGTACCCCGCTCACCAAAGCATCACATGGCACGTATTTTCGGTATCGAAATTCCCAACGAGAAGCGGATCGAGGCTTCCCTGCGCTACATGTACGGCATCGGCGCAACGACCGCTGCCCGCATTCTGGAGCAGTCCGGCATCGATCCGGATATCCGCACCGGTCAGCTCACCGAAGACCAACTGGTCAAGATCGCGACCGTGATCCAGAGCCAGGGTATCATCATCGAAGGTGACCTCCGCCGCGAGAAGCAGGCCCAGCTCAAGCGCCTCACCTCCATCAACTGCTATCGGGGCATCCGCCACAAGCGCGGCCTTCCGGTCCGTGGCCAGCGCACCCGCACCAACGCCCGCACCCGCAAGGGCAAGCGCCGCACCGTGGGTGTGAAGAAGTAATCTCCGATCGCACCTCTGACCTTTTTCCGAAATGGCTGACGAAGAAACCAACACCCCCGCGCCGGCTGCCGAAACTCCGGTCGCCGCTCCGGTTACCCCGGCTGCACCTGCTCCAGCCCCGGCCGCTCCCGCTGCCGAGGAAGTCGCTCCCAAGAAGGACGACAAGAAGCGGGACATTTTCGCCGAGATCGCCGGCGCCGAGGAAACCCAGATCAAGGTCCACAAGGCCAAGGGTTCCAAGAACATTTCCCGTGGCATCGTCCACGTGACCGCAACCTTCAATAACACGATCGTCAGCGTTACGGATTCGAATGGCAATGCCCTCGGCTGGTCCAGCGCCGGCAAGATGGGTTTCAAGGGCTCCCGCAAGAGCACGGCCTACGCCGCCCAGGTGGTGTCGCAGGACGCTTGCCGCCAGGCCATGGGCCACGGTCTGAAGGAAGCCGAAGTCCGCGTGAAGGGCCCGGGTTCCGGTCGTGAGTCCGCTGTCCGTGCCGTCCAGGCCCTCGGCATCGAGCTGCTGGCCATCAAGGACGTCACCCCGATCCCGCATAACGGTTGCCGTCCGAAGAAGGCGCGCCGCGTCTAATTCATTCTTCTCTATCTCATGGCTCGTTATACCGGTCCCCGCACCAAGATCAGCCGCCGTTTCGGCATCTCGCTCTTTGGTCCCTCCAAGTCTCTCGAACGGCGCAATTTCCCGCCGGGCCAGCACGGTCTCCGTGCCGGTCGTAAGAAGAAGAGCGAATACTCCGTCGCCCTCGGCGAAAAGCAGAAGCTCCGCTTCATGTATGGCGTGCTGGAAAAGCAGTTCCGCAAGTACTACGAAGAAGCCGCCCGTCGCCGTGGTGTGACCGGTGAACTGCTTCTGCAGCTTCTGGAACTCCGCCTCGACAACGTCGTCTTCCGCATCGGCTTCGCCAACTCCCGGCAGGCTGCCCGCCAGCTGGTCAACCACGGACACGTTCTGGTGAACGGCCGCGTGGTGGACATCGCGAGCTATCAGGTGAAGGCTGGCGACAAGGTGAAGGTTGGCCCGAAGGCTTCCGCCCAGCAGCTGGTTCTCCGCATGATGGACCTCACCCAGTCGACGCCTCTGGCTGACTGGCTGACCATCGACCGCGAAGGCCTCGAAGGTGTCGTCGCCCGCGTCCCGGACAAGGCCGACATCAACCCGATCGTGAACGAGCAGCTCATCGTCGAGCTTTACTCCCGCTGATCGGAAAGTTCGCAGTTCCTTTCAAAAAGAACGTCTGGAGGCAACTCCAGGCGTTTTTTTGTTCGCCCGGATGACCATTTGAGGGCAACTATGAGGAACGTGATGACTCCTGCTTTTGTTCTGCCTCGTTTCAGCGCCCCACCCGTCGTGGACCTGGAAGCGGCCGATGAGGCTGACGCCATCCGCAAGGTGGCGGCCCTGCTGAAGGGCGATGGGGATGTCAGCGACCACGCGGCATTTCTGGCTGCCGTGGAGGAGCGTCAGCGGCTCAATCCGCCGCTGCTGGGGGAGGGCATCGCCCTGCCGCATGCCCGCACCCCGGCGGTCAAAGAGATCGTCTTCACCGCGGCCCGGCTGCGGGAGCCGGTGCTCTTCGGCGCGGAGAAGCTGCCGGTGAAGCTCATTTTCCTGTTCGGAGTGCCGCCGCGGAAGATCGGCGAGTACCTGACCGCGACCGCCGCCCTGGCCCGTTGCCTGCGACAGCCCGCGACGATCACGAAACTGCTGGCGGCGGAGGGAGCGGAGGCATTTCGCGCGTGT
>JAQGPE010000681.1 GCA_028293225.1 Akkermansiaceae bacterium
TACTGGGGCGATCCGGCGAAGACGAAAATCGGCAGGCGGGCGCGGAGAGCCCGGTCCAGAACGGCCGGCTCCCAGTGCTGCCAGTGGACAGGGGACTCCGACCGGGTCCAGAGGAATGCCTGGGGCATCCCCACCGTGCGATTCGCCGCCAGCTCCGGAGCCATTTCGGCAGGGGCCGGTGGCGCGGATCTGGAGGTGGTGGGAGTGCTCTTACGGCATCCTACCGTCAGACTGAATGCGGCCAGCAGGGTCGCGCAGGTTCTTGCTTTCAACATGACGGGGAGGGCGGTGCTTCGGTTACGCGGACGCACGTTGCAGAAAAGGCTTCCGTGGTTACAAGCCGAAGCTACGCTGCGGCACCGATTTACGGGAATACAAAGGTGATCAGCATTGCGGTTTCCAGTCAAAAAGGGGGGGTGGGCAAGACCACCGTCTCGATCAATTTGGCCCACGCGTTCGCTCGCGCAGGGATCAAAACCCTATTGGTAGACGCGGATCCGCAAGGTTCTGTGGGACTTTCGCTCACCCGGCAGTCGCGGATGCTGTCCGGTTTTTACGATCATCTGGCCGATCCCGGGATCCCTCTGGAAAAGATTTTGGTTCCAACGCGTTTGGAAACGTTTTCGTTGATTGCGAGCGGCCAGGCCAGTGACTACGAGGTCGGCGGCGCTCCAACAGGCGCTCATCTGGCCCGCGTGCGCGGATTTTTGCGGACGGTCGAGGCGCGTGGCTTTGACGTTTGCCTGCTGGATACCCCGGCGGGCCTGTTTGGTCTGACGGCCGACATCATCTGCTCCAGCGATGCCGTGCTGGTCCCTCAGCAGGCGGAGCCGCTCGGGATCCGCTCGGTGCCGAAGATGCTGGAAGGCCTCAACCGCCTCCGCGTGATCCACCCGCGACTGATCGTGGTCGGCGTGCTGATGACCATGGTTCAGCAGGACCTGGCGGAAAGCCGCGACTCGGTGGCGGCGCTGCGCCAGCTTTTGCCCGGTGACCTGGTGCTGCGCACGATGGTTCCGCGGGATGGTCTCTTTGTGAAAGCGAGCGCCCGCGGTCTGCCGGTGGGCGTGCTGGAAGAGGGAGAGGGGGCGCTGGCGGTCTTCGATTCGTTGCGCGCGGAAGTTCAATCCAAATTCGAGCGCCCAGGCGCTGCGGGCGGTTACGGACATCATGGACCCGCTTGAACCATGGGTCGATGTCGCCGCGGTGCGCCGCATGGCAGAGCAACTGATGGCGGCGTCTCCGCTGCCGCAGGTGGATGCCGGTCCCGATGCGGGCTTCGGATCGGATTTCATCGGCTATTCTCCGGAGCACGTTTCGCCCCAGGCGGTCGTGATCCCTCCGCCGCCGCCCCCGGTGGCCATCGTGGAAACTCCTGTGGTGGCGGCGATTCCGGAGCCGGCACCGGAGCCGGCGATTTTTCCACCCCGTGAAACGCAGCCATTGGAAACCGGGCCTGCGCCGGCGGTGGTCGAGCGCCGCGGACCTTTGCTGGACCGCCTGGGCCGTTTCCGCGAAGGCCTGGTCCGCTATACCTCCGCCCAGGGAGTCTTCATCCTGGATCGCGAAGGCAAGCCGGTGATGGACGACGCTTCCTTCGGCAAGCTCTACTTCCTGGCCCGCAGCCTGGCGCAGGCCTATCGCCCGGTGGCAGGCCAACCCGGCAACGTTCACGTCAAGATCAACGCCAACCTGATCCTGGAGGTCATTCCGGTCGATACGCCTTTTGGCACGCTGGTGCTGGGGGCCGTGCTGTCCCAGCCCCTCAGCGCGCAGATCGTGGGGGAGATCGCCACGGCGCTCCGCAGGGCGGCGACGCCGGGCGAGTCGAGTTGAGGAACGAGCCGCCCGGCGTGGGAGCGGGTGATCAGGCGGAGGCCGGGAGATCGGTCCCGGTCGTCACGCTGTGCCACTGCTTGATTTCTTCGGCTCGTTCGTCGAAGCGCGCCTGAGCCCGGTTCAGGGCATCGGAACCGAGCAACAGTTGTAACGGCGGTTCAGGGGACTCGACCACCCGGATGATGGCTTCGGCGGCCTTGACCGGATCGCCCTGCTGCTTGCCGGCCAACTGGTCGAGGTAAGCGATGGTCTTACCACTGGTGCTCGCGTAGTCGGGAATGACCGAGCTCGCATTGTGGATCGAGGTCGGATCGAGGAAGTCCGTGCGGAAGACCCCAGGTTCCACCACCGTGACCTTGATCCCGAGCGGCTTCACTTCCTGGGCCAGCACCTGCGACATGCCCTCCAAGGCAAACTTGGACGCGGCGTAAAGGCCGGAGCCCGCACCTGGCGCCACGCCGGCGATGGAGGAAAGATTCACGATGTGGCCGCTCCGCTGCTCGCGGAGGATCGGCAGCACGGCTTGGATCAGATGCAGCGGGCCAAAGAAATTCACGTCGAACAGGCGGGCAAATTCCTCCGGGCTGCATTCTTCGATCGCGCCCAGCAGGCCGTAACCGGCATTGTTCACCACGACGTCGAGCCGGCCATGGATGGAGTGCGCGATTTCAACGATTTTGCGGGCCTTTGCCGGCACAGTGAGATCGAGCGGCAGCACGTGCAGGCGTCCGGTCTCCGGAGGAAGGGGCGTTTTGCCGCTGCGGGCGGTGCCGATGACGAGGTCCCCCTTGGCGAGAACGGCTCTGGCGAGTTCAAGGCCAAGACCGCGGGAGATGCCGGTGATCAGCCAGACTTTTGGTGGGTGGTTCATGGAGGTGTCGGGTGTTTCGCTGGAGGTTTCTAACCTCCTCAGCATGCCGGGGAGAGGGCGCGGCATCAATACACGCTTCTCCACGATGCTTGCCTGATTCTCTCCAGGATGAAGGAAAGGTGGACTTTTTGCCGAACCGGCTAACCTGATTGTGTCGTGAAGGAGCCGCAAATCGTTACCAACAGGTTGGGGGAAATGCTTTCGAAGCTGGCCACCAGCGAGGGGTTCTCGGCCTCAAGGCTGCCGGGCGTCCGGTTCATGAAATCGACCGAATTTCACCCCCGGTCGCCGGTTTCCTACACCCCGAGCATCGTCCTGATCGCCCAGGGCGGGAAGACCGGCTTCCTTGGAGGAAAGACCTTTCGCTACGATGCGAACAACTACCTGGTGCTGGCCGCACCGCTGCCTTTCGAGTGCGAGACGATGGCCTCGGCGGAGGAGCCTCTTTATGGAGTTTCGATCGGTGTCACACCGGCATTGGTGGGAGAACTGGTGCTGCAGATGAAGTTGCCGCCTGCGCCCTCTTCGGCCCCGGTTGAAGCGATCCAGGCGCGGCTCCTGCAGGGGAAATTGAGCGAGGCGGTGGTGAGACTGGTCGATGCCCTGGGATGCGATGAACAGAGCCGGATTCTGGGCCCGCAGATTGTCCGGGAAATCATCTACCATGTGCTGAAGGAGGAAGAGCCGATCACCCTGCGGGCACTGGCGGCGCCGGACAGCCATTTCGGCCAGATCACGCGGGCGCTGAACCGGATTCATGCGGAGTATGCCGAACCGCTCGACATGCCGACCCTGGCGACCGAAGCGGGGATGAGCGTTTCCGCCTTTCACGCCCGCTTCAAGGCGATCACCGCCTCGCCGCCGCTGCAATATCTGAAGGCGGTGCGGCTCCACAAAGCCCGCACCCTGATGATCCATGACGGCGCGAGCGCCAGCTGGGCGGCCCGCGAGGTGGGCTATGAGAGCGCGTCGCAGTTCAGTCGCGAATTCAAGCGCTTCTTCGGCGAAGGCCCTGCGGCGGCCGCCGGCAAGCTGCGCGCTTCGCTCTCGGTCGTTTCGTGAGCGGTCAGCGGGTCCGCCGGTTCTGGGCGGCGAGCACAAAGGCGGTCGCTCCGCAGGAAAGGAAGATGACCACCGCCAGGCAGATGCCGTCGTAGTCGAGCGTCTCGATCTTGGTCTTTCCGAAGGGCTTCTTCAGTCCGAGGAAGATGTGACGCGGCGGGCCGCCTTCGTCGCGATAGTCGGTGCGGA
>JAQGPE010000711.1 GCA_028293225.1 Akkermansiaceae bacterium
GCGCGCAGGTAGCCGCTGAGACGCTGACCGTAGTTGTCGGCGGAGTCGGTGGGCGTTTCGAAGAAATTCAGGTAAGTCGTCGAAGCCGGGCTGTTCGGGTAGCTGGCGGACGAAGTCAGATTGCTGACCGCATTTCCGGAGATGCCGGAATAAAACTCGCGCTTCACCGCGCGCGGCTGGACCTCCACGGCGATCTGGGCGCTCTTGGTCAGGCCGCCGCTGTCGCTGACGCGGACGTCCAGGTAGTACGTCGGCAGGGTGCCGAAGGAGAGCGGGCCATTGACGGTAAGGGCGCCGGTGGTGGCGTTCAGCGCGAAGGCATTGCCGGTATTGCCGCCGAGGATCGTGAAGTTCGAAAGAACCGAGCCGGGCTCGAAATCGCCGGCCAACAGAGTGCCGATGGCCGTTCCCGCGGTGCTGTCGTCGCGGACGCGGAAAGTCATGCTGGCCAGCCAGGGCGGCTGGTTCGGCAGGGTGCCGGGGTATTCCAGGAACTGCCCGGCGATCAGCGCGCGCGGGCTGCTGGGGGTCTGCCAGGCGACGCTGACGTGCTCGCCGCCGGTCTGCTCGCGGTGGAGGGCCTCGATGTAGTAGCGCTGGCCGGCGACCAGGGAAATGCCGGCCGACTGCTGGGTCGGCTGGGCGGTCCAGGCATCCGGGCCGGTGTTCGAGGTGTTGTAGGCGATGCGGACCTTGTTGGCGGGGTTGGCATCGGTGGACAGCCACAGCTCGACGTAATCATCGGCGGTGGCCCAGAAGACGTAGCTGCCGGTTTCCTGCGGGAGCAGGTAGCCGCTGAGCTTTTCGCCGTAGTTGTCGGACTGGTAGTTGGCCTGGAAGATCGGCGAGTAGCGGGTCAGGTTCGGGCTGTTCGGATAGGTGGAAAGCGAGGTGAGCGAGCCGAGGCCATTGCCGCCGAGGCCGGTCCAGATCTGCTGCTTCAGGCCGCGGATGGGAGCCATTACGATGGGCACCGTAGTGGACTGGCTGGTGCCGGCGGCGGTGTAGTTCACCGTCAGGCTGAAGGTGGCGGTGGCAGGAAGAGCGGCGGCATTGGCCACGCGGATCACGCCGGTCGTGGCATCGATGGCGAAGGCGGTGCCGTCATTGCCCGCGGTGATCGAAAAGGCCGAGCCGCTGCCAGGGGCGACGGTGCCGACGACCGCGCCATTGAGGGCATTGACCGGGATGCGGAACTGCCATGACGGCGTGGGGACGGTGCCGGTGATGGTGTAGCCGCCGAGCGAGCCGTAGTCGTCGTAGCCGCCGGTGGTCCAGGTGGCATTGCCGACGCCATCGACGGTGATGCGGTAGGTGCCGGGCGTGACGGTGGTGGTGAGGGTGGCGTTGAGCTGATTGGGCGGGCTGACCGTGGTGAGCAGAGTCCCGGAGGCGGTGTAGAGCTTGACCTCGATGTCGAGATCCGGGCTGCTGGAAGCCCCGGCGAACTGGAGATTCAGGCTGCCGCCGCCGGTGGTGGTGAAGGTGAAGGCGTCAAGGTCATCGCGGCTGTCGATGACGCCGGAGTTCGAGACGCTGCCGCCGGCGCCGAGGGTCAGGGGAGTGGCCTGGGCGAGGGTCGTGCCGTGGTCGTCGAGGCGGCGCGGCGCGTAGGCCCCGATGATCAGCAGGTCATCCTGGTGCTGGTTCGCGTCCGGGTAGTCGCCCTTGCTCCACTGGCAGACGTTCTGGTTGTAGGGCGCGCCCATGATCGGGCCCCAACTGGCCGCGCCGCTGCCGTGGCCGCCGTAGTAACCGGCGGTGGAGGTGTCGTCATGGCTGAGGCCGAAGGTGTGGCCGATCTCGTGGGAGAGCACCATCGCGCCGGCATTGCCGCGGTAGAAGCTCCAGCAGACCGGCTCGCCGGACTCCGCGAAGGTGTTCATGAACGCGACGCCACCGGCGGCGGCGTAAAAGTTGTTGGTGGTGGTGATGCAGCGGATCCGGCGGCCCTGCGGCGCGCGCAGGTAGGCCTGCAGGTCGGTGGTCACATTGACCTCAAAGGGCGCGTAGTCCTCGGCGACGCGGCGCCACATGTCGGTGACTTCCGAGGCCGGGAGATTGTAGGCCGGGGCGACGATGCGGGCGCCGCCTTCCCAGCCCTGGCCCTCGATGACCTCGCCGTCGAAGTCGAGATAGATCGTGGCCTCGGCGCGCGGCAGGCTGCTGAGGACCGGAATGGCCTCGTAGATGATGCCGACGGTGCGGCCGCCATTGTAGATGGCCGCTTTTTCCGGGCTGATGGCATTGGGCGTGGTCGCATCGGCGGGGAGGGGCCAGTTTGGCTCCGGCTCGCAGATCACCTTGCCGATCGGGACGGTGGCGACCTGGAGCGCGCCGGTGACGGCCTCGCTGGAGTAGGTGTAGGCGATCTTCTTGTTGCGCTGGAGGATGAAGCCGCGGTGGCCCCAGCGCTCGCGGGCGATTTCGAAGGTGCCGCTGCCATCGGCGAGCTGGCCGCCGGCGGCGTTGACGCCGTTCGGGTAGTGGTTGACGTAGTTGAGCTTGCCCGCCGCGGTGCCGCCGCCGGGGAGCGGGAGATGGATGATTTCTCCTTTTTTAAGATCGCCGATGTTGGAGAAGAGCGCCTCGCCGGTGGCGCCGACCGCGGCTGGATCCGTGAGAGGAAGCGGGGACGGCGCCGAGGCTTGGGCTGGAGCGGCCGCCGACGCCGGGGCCACGGGCGCGGGCGCGGGCGCGGGCGCG
>JAQGPE010000712.1 GCA_028293225.1 Akkermansiaceae bacterium
CGCCCAGTGGCTGAATCTCTGGTTCGGAAACGAGGCCACCGATCCCACGATCTCCGGTTGGGATGCCGATCCGGACAGCGATGGCCTCTCCAATCTTCAGGAATGGGCCTTCAACCTCTCTCCGGCCATTTCAGAATCTCTCACTATGAGTCGTTTCGGAACCAGGGGATTGCCTCGGATGAGCACCTCCGATGCCTCCGGCAGCACGTCCCTCAGTCTTCAATACCTCCGCCTAAAGAAAGAGCCGGGCATCACCTACCATCCCGAGTTTGCAAGCAGCCCCTCGGGTGAATGGCTTGCTCCTTCCGCGGCGAGCAGTGAAAACGTGGAACCCATCGATCAGCTCTGGGAAAGGGTCACTGTCACCGAGCCCGCTCTGCCGGGCGTGACAGCTCGCTTCGCAAGGGTCAGACTGGAGCTGGCGCCCTGAGCCTCGAGAGTGGCCGGAACTGCCGCAAGCTCCGGCTCAGCGCTTCTTGTTCTTCTTCCCTAGCCGCTTGATCTCCCGCTGGAGATCTGCCACGGCGGCTGGTTTCGACGCGAGCGAGGCGGCCTACACCGAGGACCGGGCGATGCCTGCATCGGTGATCTTGCCATCCTTGATGATCAGCTTGCGGTCCCCGCGGTTCGCCAGGGCTTCATCGTGCGTCACCACCACCAACGTCGCCGCCCCTTCGTTCGTGAGCCCCAGCAGCAGTTCCATGATCTCCTCGCTGTTGCGGGAGTCCAGATTGCCCGTCGGCTCATCGGCAAACACCACCGGCGGATGATTCACCAACGCCCGGGCGATCGCCACGCGCTGCTGCTCGCCACCGGAGAGCTCCGCCGGCAGATGCTCGGCACGTTTTGCCAAGCCTACCCGCTTCAGAGCCGCCATCGCAGCGTCTCTCGCGTCGATACCGCCGATCGCCCCCGGCACCAGCACGTTCTCCAGAGCGGTCAGCTCCGGCAGCAGCAGGTAATTCTGGAAAATGTAGCCAATATGCTTGTTGCGGAAGGCCGCCTGCTTCTTCGGCGCCAGTGAGTAGAGATCTTCACCCGCGATGTGAATGCTGCCGGACTCCGGCCTCTCCAGGCCCGCGAGCGTATAGAGCAGAGTCGACTTCCCCGCGCCGCTGGGACCGCACAGGAAGACCTTCTCGCCCTTCCGGATCGACAGATCGATCCCATGCAGCACCTCGATCGACTTCTTCGCGATCCGATAGCTGCGGTGCACCTTGCGGGCTTCGATCATCACCTCTGGCATGCCGCGACGCTAAGAGGCGATCCTTCCATCGGCAAGCGATCAGAGGCGTCTAACATTCAGGATGGGAAGAAGCCCTTATAGGTTAATAATTAGGAATTATTAAATTTATTCTTGCCCGTTGTCTCATTTTTTGAAAAACATTCGACCGTCATGAGAGCAATTCCGATCCTCGCTTCACTGCTTCTCGCCGCTCCTTTCGCCGCCGCAGCCGCCCCCGATTCCAGTTCCCTGGAAAAGCGCTGCGCCGAGCAGGAACGGCAGATCCGGCAGCTTGAGGAGGAGAACGGCCGCCTCAAATCGCTCGTCGCCACCTCCGGAAAAACGACCCCTGTCGAAACTCCGAAGAACGTGGAGAAATCCCCTGCCAAGGCTGCAAACGAAAACTCCAGGCCGGCCAAGATCACCGTCCGCAACGGCGATACCTGGGTGAAGGTCGCCCGCCGCAACGACACAACCGTCGAGGCGCTCACCAAGCTGAACAAGATGAAGGAAACCACCGACCTCCGGGCCGGCCAGGAGCTCCTCATTCCAGCGTCGAGAAGCGCTGAAATCGCCGACGCTCCCGCGAAGGAGAAGGAAAGCGGCGGCGGCACCCATGTCGTCAAACAGGGAGAAACTTTTTACAGCATTGCCAAGCGCTACGGTCTGGGACCGGAAGCGCTGCAGGATGCGAATCCCAAGGTGAAGGCCAACGCCCTCTATCCGGGTCTGACTCTGAAGATCGGTGCGAAGACCGTCGTGGCCAAGACCGACCCGGACCTGAAGTCCGCCTCCGATTCCAAGGACTCCGACAAGAAGGCACCCGCCTCCAAGCCTCTTTCACGCCGGACCACCGAAGTCGCCAAAAACGACTCCGGCTCCAAGTCCGCCTCATCGGATACCCCTTCCACCAAACGTCAGGAGCTCGCGGCCAAGGAGCCGGCTTCCGACGCTGAGCCCGCTTCCAACTCCCGCTCTGGCGGCGAACTGGTGAGCACCAAACCACGCGTCCATACGATCAACATCGACGACGAGATTTCTTTCGGGGGTTTTGCTCAAGCACACGGCACGACTCCCGAGAAACTGAATGCACTGAACGGCCTGACCCTAAATTCCAGCACAGTCCTTGCAAAGGGATCGGAGTTGCGTGTTCCCGCCCAGCCTTAAGGAAAAGCTCTCCGCTTCCTAGGTGACGGCCTCTTCAGCAGGCATATGGCACCCGCCCGGGATCCCGATATCCCGGGCGGGTTTTCTTTTTTCAAGACCTCTCTAACAGAGAGTCTCCATCCGGGGATCATGACCGCGGTGGGAATCCCTCAAGGTGAAACGGCCAGGCGCTCTGGAGTGCCCCCCTCTTCGAAGAGGAAGCCGTTCTCTTTGTAAGTCTTCAGGCGGAAGTGCGTGGCTGTGGAAAGCACGCCGTCCATGCTACTAAGCTTCTCGGAGACGAAGCGTGCGACTTCCCGCAGGTCGCCTCCTTCCACCACGACCATGAGATCGTAGCCGCCGCTGGCCAGGTAGCAGCTCACCAC
The DNA here is from genome assembly GCA_028293225.1 of Akkermansiaceae bacterium. GTDB lineage: Bacteria > Verrucomicrobiota > Verrucomicrobiia > Verrucomicrobiales > Akkermansiaceae > Haloferula. The sequence continues at coordinate 2,758 of JAQGPE010000712.1, forward strand.
CTGGTCAAAGCGCGCGATCCGCATCGCCAGCCGGTCAAAGCCACCGCCGCGTTCGGGAGTCAGCTTCACCTCGATGAAAGCTGACACGTCGTGATCGCCCGCCAGGTCCGGATCGACCACCGCATGGTAGCCCAGAATGGTGCCATCCTTTTCCCAGGCGGCGACCTTCGCCTTCACCTCATCGGAGGTCAGCGACAGAAGTTCGGCGAGTTCCTGGTGAGAGTATCGCGCCTTGCGGCGCAGCAACTGGAGCAGCGGGTCAATCGACATGGCTCCGCTTGTACCATGGAGCATCCCGCTCGCAAGAGCCGAGGCTGACACCCTCGCAAAGCAAAGCGGCGGACCCTGTCCGGTGATGATGCCGGGCAAAGGTCCGCCGCTTGCGGAAAGAGATCAGACGCTCGCTCGATCAGTCGCCCAGGCAGATACCGATGGCCTTGGCAGCCTTCACCATCTCGCCATCCGGCTCCACCAGCCGCAGCTTGTTCACGGCGTCCTCGATCGGCACCGAGTCGACGTGATAGGCCTGATAGCTGACCATGCGGCCGAAGCGGCCTTCCTCGGCCAGCTTCACGGCCATCACGCCG
>JAQGPE010000231.1 GCA_028293225.1 Akkermansiaceae bacterium
GTCAAAGGCTTCGTCACTGGTGGCCTTCTTGGCGCGCAGTTCGTCGAGGTGGGTGACATACTTGTCAGGGCCGCCTTCCTGGTAGCCGGTGGCGGCGAAGGGCTTGCCTTCGGAGTCCACGAGCAGAATCGTCGGGTAGCCCTTGATGGCGAAAGTCTTGGCGAGTTCGGCGTTCTTCTTCGCCATTTCCTCGCTCACGCCGGCCTTTTCCTTGTCCTGCGGGTAGTCGAGGGAGACGAGGACGAACTTGTCCTTCACGCCCTTCTTGAATTCATCCTTGCTGAAAACTTCGCCGTCCAGGCGCTTGCACCAGATGCACCAATCGGAGCCGGTGAAGTCGATGAGGATATCCTTTTTCTCAGCGGCAGCCTGTTTCTTGGCGGCGTCGAGATCGGTGATCCAGCCTTCTGCGGCCGTGCCGAAGGCGGAGCCGAGAGTGAGGGTGACGGCGCTGAGGGCCGCAAACAGGTGCGTTGCTTTCATAAGTTCAGGGACAGTGCGGGTTTATCCGGAATCCGCGTAAAATCGTGCGAACAGCGTCGCAGTCGATGCCTTTTTTCCAAAAAGTGCAGAAAAAGACGGCGATTTTTGCAAATCCGATCCCTCAGCAAGCCGCCTGCCTTACTGAAGTTGCAGTTGGGCCCGCCACTTTCCGACCATCCGCAGCATGGAGGGATCACGGGTCAAATGGCAGACCTCATCCAGCGGCACCCAGCGCAGGTCATGGGATTCCTCGCTGACCACGTAGTCGGTGGCGCCGGTGACCTGCAGGACATAGCGGACGTCGTAGTGGAGGTGCTCCGGGATTTCTCCGCGGGCCGGGATGGGGTGGATGTCCAGGTCGAAGATCCCCTGCCCGATGCGCTGGAACTCCTGAATGCCGGATTCCTCCTGCGCCTCCTTCAGCGCCACGGCCTGCACGTCCGGGTCGCCATCGGCATGACCGCCGAGCTGCAGCCAGCAGTCGAGCTTGCGGTGGTGGGTCAGCAGGACCTTCTCGCCGGCAGCATCCACGATCCAGGCGGAGCCGGTGATGTGGCCCTTTTCCAGGGACCGCTCGAAGCACTGTGGCTCAGCGGCCACGAAATCCGTGAAGGGCGTGACGGTATCGGCTTCCTCCGGGTGGGCCGCGGCATAGGCGGTGAGCTGGTCGAGAAGCGGCTGGCGGTGCACGGGCGAAAGCTGCCGGAGCGGGGCGAAAATGCAAGGACCGGCGGCGGATCACCACGCCGTCACCGCCATTTCACCCGATCTTCATCCGCGCGGCAAAGTTCCTTCGCAGAGCGCCGCGAGGTTCCCGGCACTGCGATGAACATCTCCTACTGGCTGCAGCATTTCGACCGCAATTCCCGCAACCGCCCCGAGCCCGACTGGCACGCGCCGCTGCACGTCGAACCGCACGTGCTGCCGAAGCTGATCCGCTCGATCGCCCAATTTCAGCTCGGCGACGGCGGCGGGCCGGCCCACCTGATCGCCTGGAACCGCCGCAAAGCCCTGGCCCCGGAGTCGCGCATGACGGAGCTGATCGACCGCTGGTTCCGTGAGGAGGAGGAGCACTCGCGGTTGCTGGGAGATCTGTTGAAGCGGCTGGGCGGCCGGGAAATCCGGAGTCACTGGAGCTTCCAGCTTTTCTGCGGCCTGCGGAAGACGCTGGGGGTGCGCTTCGAGATCGATGCCCTGCTGCTCACGGAAATCGTCAGCCACGTCTACTACAAGATGCTGCACCGCCACGGCAGCGACCCCGGGCTGCGCGGCACCTGCCGGCTGATCATCCGGGATGAAAGCGGCCACATCGCCTTTCACCGCGCCCGGCTGACCAGCGAAGGACTGGCGTCCGGAAAGCAGCACGGCGCGCTGTGGGCGGCGGCCTTTCGCCTCCGGGGCGTGCTGGCCGGGACGGTGCTGTGGGTGAATCACCGCGAGACCCTGCTGGCGATGGGCGCGAGCGACGCCGAGTTCTACCGGGCGATCTGGAGCGGGATGGGACGCTTCATCACGGGGCTGAGAAGGGAGCTGGCGAAGCCTGCTGCTATGATGGCGAGCCATGCCTGCCAAGTGGCTGACACGTCCCGTGGCTGCTCAGAAAGACTCCCGGCTGAAAGCCGCTGACTCAAGGAAGTGCAGCCTGCGGCTGTAAGCTCTCAAAGCAGCCACGGGAAGTGTCAGCCACTTGGCAAGCATGGTCCGGGATCTCACTCTCACTCCGCCTTCCGCGCCAGGATCCACTTGCTGATCGTCTCCAGCACCTCCGGAGACAGGGTCTCGCCGAGGGTCGCATACTCCGCCGGGGCGCCGGTGGCGCAGTGCTGGAAGAGATGGTTCAGGCCGGGGAACTCGATGACCTCGGCCTTGGGGATCGCCGCACGGATGCCGGCCAGGTTCTCCTTGGCGGCGACCTGCATGTCCTTGCCGCCGTTCAGAGCGAGCACCGGACAGGTCACCTGGCGCAGGGCGACAGTGGGATCGCAGGCCAGCAGGCGGCGCAGTGCCGGGCTGCTCGCTTCCTGGATCTGCGCTTCCAGGGCCTCATCGGTCAGGCCCTGCGCCTTGCGTTTCTCCTCGCTGAGTCCGGCGATCTGACCGGCGACTCTCTCGCGAACCGCCTTCTCCGCGGCGGCGTCATCCGGGGCTTTCTTCAGCAGATCGAACAACTGCTGCTGCGCCAGAACCCCGGCGGCGACCTGGAGGAAATTCGCCCCGTTCGCCTTGGCCAGATCCTTGCCCTGCTGCACCAGGATCTTCTCCATCGGGATGCCCGGCGCGGCCAGCAGCACAGCAAAGGCGATGCTCTCCGGCCGCTGCGCCGCCGCCAGCGGACCGACGTAGCCACCCTCGCTGTGGCCCGCCACGCCGGTGCGTTTCGCATCGATCTCCGGCCGCGCTTTCAGCCAGGCGATCTGCGCCAGCACATCGGCGGCGAGGTCTTCGTACGTCGCCCGCCGTAGATCCCCGGTCGAGCCGCCGACACCGCGGTCATCGCAACGCAGCACGGCGATGCCCGCGCGGGTGAGGTGGTCCGCCAGCACCAGGAACGGCCGGTGCCCCATCAGCGCCTCATCGCGGTCCTGCGCGCCGGAACCGGTGATCAGCACCACCGCGGGATATGGTCCTTTCCCCTCCGGCAGCGTCAGCGCGCCCGCCAGCCGGATGCCTGCCGCGGGCCGCTCGATGACCACCTGCTCCTCCCGGTAGGGGTACGGCTTGACGGGCTCCTGGGCATGCACGATGGGGACCGTGATTCCCCGCTCCAGATGAAAGGGAAAGCTGAGCCCGCGCTGGGTGAACTTCCCGTCGAGCGCCGCGTCCTTCACCTGCCCGGCGAACTTCGGGCTGCCCGCCACGCCCGGCATCGCAAAAGACACCTCCGCGTCTTGCACCGTCACTTCGGAAAGCGCAAAGCCCTTCAGCCCCTGCGCCGGGATGTCGATGGTTCCGCTCCAGGCACCACCTTCGCCGCCGTCCTGCTTCAGCTCCACCCGGATCGCCAGTTCGGACAGCGGGACCTTGATGCTGCCGGACCACGAGCCGGAAACCTCCGCGGCCAAACAAGACGCAAGCGAGACCACCGAGAGGAAAATGCACCGCCACATCATGCCGCAGAGCCTATCTCAACCCACCCACCGAGACAGGGAAATTCCTGTCCTGCGGCTACCCGCCCTCCTCCGGGGAAATCAGTGGGATCACCTGCCGCTTGTTGCGCCGGTAGATCTGGAAATCCGAATCCAGGGTGAAGACGGGCACGCCGGCGAAAAGCTCCGACATCCGCACCAGGCAAGCATCGGCGAAGGACATTGGAACGTTCTCGTAGGTCGCCATGAGCGTGGTCACCTCGGCAGCGGATTTGCTGTAGCCCTCCCAGCAGACGAGGATCCCGGCCTCCTGCCAGCGCTGGATCTGGGCCGCGGCCCGGGGCGAATGCTGAAGCAGAAAGAGGGACTCCGAGAGCACCGCTTCACAGGTCAGCAAGGGCGCGCGCAGCAACCGCAGTTGATCGACCGCCCAGGCATGAGTGGCCTGCCGGGCGTCGAGCAGCGCAACCAGCGGGCCGGAATCAATGAGAGCGGCGTACTTTTTTCCCGCCATATCCTCCCAGGTAGCGCTTGTCGGTGGCCAGATCCGGCACCCCGCTGTCCACACAGCCGAGCCCTTCCTCCATCTGGTCAAAGAGGCTGGTCTTCTTCACCGGCTTGGAAAGCTGCGCTTCCAAAGCCTGGCGGACGATCACGGACTTCGGGACCTGACGCATGGCCGCCTCCGCGGTCAGCTTGTCATCAAGTTCCTTCGGAAGCTTGCACGTGATGATGGCCATGCCGGGAGGGTAATACCGCCGCCGGGAAATGCAATACCTGCGGATCGCCCCCTACCCCGCACAGAAAAAGCCGCCCCGGTTTCCCGGGGCGGCTCTTTGAATCTTTAGTCAGTCGGAAGTTTTCCCGGCGGGGATTACTTCTTCTTGGCTGGGGCCTTCTTCGCGGCCTTCTTGACCACCTTGGCGGCGGCCTTCGGGGCTGGGGCGGCGACGGCCTTTGGAGCGGACTTCACTGCCTTCTTCGCCGGAGCGGCTTTCTTGGCTGCGGGAGCGGCTTTCTTGGCAGGGGCGGCCTTCTTCGCTGCCTTCTTGGCAGGGGCTGCTGCAGGAGCGGCAGCGGCTTCCTCGATGGCGGCCTGGGCAGCGGCGAGGCGGGCGACCGGCACGCGGTAAGGCGAGCAGGACACGTAGGCCAGACCGAGCTTGTGGCAGAACTTCACGGAGTCCGGATCGCCACCGTGCTCACCGCAGATGCCGAGCTTGATGTCCGGGCGGGTCGCACGACCCTTGGCCACGGCGATCTCCATGAGCTGGCCGACACCCGTCACGTCGAGCGTGGCGAATGGGTTCTTCTTGAAGACTTCCGCTTCGGTGTAAGGCATGAGGAACGAGCCCATGTCGTCGCGGCTGATGCCGAGCGCGGTCTGGGTCAGGTCATTCGTGCCGAAGGAGAAGAACTCCGCACCCTTGGCGATTTCGTCAGCGGTCAGGGCGCCGCGCGGCACCTCGATCATGGTGCCGACCTGGTAGTCGAACTTGATCTTCTTCTCAGCCATCACCTGCTTGGCGACGGCGTGGACGATTTCAGCCTGGAGTTCGAACTCCTTGCTGAAGCCGACCAGCGGGATCATGACCTCAGGCTTCACCTTGATCTTCTTCTTCGCCACGTCAGCGGCGGCTTCGAAGATGGCGCGGGCCTGCATCTCGGTGATCTCCGGGTAGGCGATGCCGAGGCGGCAGCCGCGGTGGCCGAGCATCGGGTTGAACTCGTGCAGGGACTCGACGCGGTGAGCGATCGCTTCCGGCTTCACGCCGAGCTTCTTGGCCAGTTCAGCCTGGGACTTTTCGTCGTGAGGGAGGAACTCGTGAAGCGGCGGGTCCAGCAGGCGGATCGTCGCAGGCAGGCCCTTCAGGGTGGTGAAGATGCCGGTGAAGTCTTCGCGCTGATACGGGAGCAGCTTGGCCAGGGCGGCCTTGCGGTCTTCCAGGGTGGTCGCGAGGATCATCTCACGCATCGCATCGATGCGGTCGCCTTCGAAGAACATGTGCTCCGTGCGGGTCAGGCCAATGCCGACGGCGCCGAAGGCCAGGGCGATGCGGGTCTGGTCAGGAGTGTCGGCATTGGTGCGGACGCTCATCCGGGTGGCCTCTTCGCACCACTTCATGAGCTGCAGGAAGCTCTTGAACTTCTCGGTCTTCTGCGCGGCCTTGTCGCCGGAGACGATGCCGGTGATGATTTCCGAAGGAGCGGTCTTCAGCTCGCCACCGTAGACGATGCCGGAGGTGCCGTCGATGGAGAGATAGTCGCCTTCCTTATAGGTGACGCCGGAAGCGGTGACCGTCTTCTTGTCGTAGTCGATCTCAAGCGCAGCGGCGCCGCAGATACAGACCTTGCCCATCTGGCGGGCGACGAGAGCGGCGTGGGAGGAAACCCCGCCCTTGGCGGTGAGAATGCCTTCGGCTGCGATCATGCCGCGGAGGTCTTCCGGGCTGGTTTCGTTGCGGACCAGCAGGACCTTTTCGCCGCGTGCTTCAGCGAGCACCGCGCGGTCGGCATTCAGGTAGATCTTGCCGGAAGCGGCGCCGGGACCGGCTGGGAGACCGGTGGCGATCGCCTTGGTCTTCTTCAGTTCGGCCAGATCGAAGATCGGGGCCAGCAACTGGTCGAGCTGGTCGGCCGGGTTGCGCAGCACGGCGGTCTTCCAGTCGATGAGCTTCTCCTTGACCATGTCGATGGAGAACTTCAGGGCGGC
>JAQGPE010000728.1 GCA_028293225.1 Akkermansiaceae bacterium
GAGGCGACGACCGGCCAGATATCGTCCTTGTGGTTGATGACCTGGTAGTCCGCGAGGATCTCGGCAGCTTCCTTGCCGCTGTTGTCCACCTCGTGGAGGACATCCTGACCCAGCGAGCGGTCAATGAGTCCGCGGCTGATAAAAAGTTCTACGACCTGGTTGCTGTCCATGGATCGGGGGTTTTCGGCAGAAGTGAATCTGGAGTTTTAAAGTGAAAAAGTGGATCAGTCGAGGTCCGACATCGTGACGTGGATCACCTCTTCCGCAGAGGTCAGACCCGCGAGCACCTTGCGGATGCCGTCTTCGCGCAGGGAGCGCATGCCCAGTTCGCGGGCCCGTTTGCGCAGCTGGCTGCTGGTAAGGTTTTCATTCACCATGTGACGGACTTCGTCATCGATGATGAAGATCTCGAACAGACCCATACGACCGCGGAAGCCGTTGCCGCGACACTTTTCGCAGCCAACCGGGCCCATGATGGTCGCCTGAGCGGTCCGGGAGCTGTCGAGACGCAGGCCGCGGAGTTCCTTTTCGGTCAGTTCAGCCGGCGTTTTGCAGATCGGGCAGAGCTTGCGGACCAGGCGCTGGGCGAGAATCCCGCGCACGGCGGAAGCGATCAGGAAGTTCTTCACACCGATGTCGGCGAGACGGGCGACAGCGGCAGTGGAGTCGTTGGTGTGAAGTGTGGAGAACACCAAGTGACCCGTCAGCGAGGCGTTGATGGCGATGTTCGCCGTCTCCGCATCTCGAATTTCCCCGATCATGATGATGTTCGGCGCCTGGCGCAGCATCGCGCGGAGTGCCGCGGCGAAGGTCATGCCGATGTCGGTCTTCACCATGACCTGGTTGATCCCGGGAAGCTCGTATTCGACCGGGTCTTCCACCGTGATGATCTTTTTGTCCGGCTGGTTGATGACGTTCAAGCACGCGTAGAGCGTGGTGGTCTTGCCTGAACCGGTCGGGCCGGTCACCAGGATGATGCCGTCCGGCATGTCCAGCAGGCCTTCGAAGGTCTGCTGGTCGTCGGAGAAGAAGCCGAGTTCCGGCAAGCCGAGCACCAGGGACGACTTGTCCAGAATACGCATGACGATCGATTCGCCGTGGTTGGAAGGGACGGAGGAAACACGAAGGTCGATTTCCTTGTCCGCGGTCTTCACCTGGATTCGACCGTCCTGCGGCAAGCGCTTTTCCGCGATCGACATCGATCCGCTCATGACCTTGAGACGGGCGATGATGGCAGGAAGAAGCTTTTTCGGGTGGTTGGCCACTTCGACCAGCTTGCCGTCGATGCGGTAGCGGATGCGGACCGAAGTTTCGAGCGGTTCGATATGAATGTCCGAACAGCGCATTTTCATGGCTTCCGTCAGCAGCCCCTGCACGAGGCGGATGATCGGAGCGTCGGCGTCGCTGGCTTCCACGTCGTGGCCGCCGGTGACGTTCATCTTGGCATTATCCGTCGCACCATAGAACTGCTTGAGGAACAGGCGGATGGCGCTGATCGGCGCGCAGACGAAATTGATTTCCCGGTGCAGCACGTGCGGCAGGGCGTCCATGGTCTCGAAATCGAAGGGATCCGCGACCGCGACCGTGAGGAAAACCCCGTCGTCGCCGACCGGGATCACCTTGTAACGCTTGGCGATGTCATCCGGAATCGCACCAAGGATCTCGGAAGTGAGGGTCATCTCAGCGAGATCGATCGCATCGAGGCCCGCGTTCTGGGCCAGCACGGTGCAGACCGTGATTTCGGTGAGATCGGTTTCGGCGAGCAGTTTCTCGATGACCGATCCGCCCTTCCGCTGGGCCTGCTCAACTATTTCGGGCGACACCGCACCCGCTTCGACAAGCAGGCTGGTCAGGTAATCTTCGTTGGAGAACACGGGTTTTCGGGGCCTTTTGAAATCGGATAAGCTCCGGAGCGGCATCGTGCACGGTCCGGCGTACGCACCTTGGTCAACCGACTCCCGGTTCGTCAAGCAGCCGCGGGACAAGCTGACATCATTCTCGCCCGGGTAGGCACGCCGTATGGACGATGCGTGCCTCCGGGGCCGTAGAATCACCCTAATTCTCTGCACTTTATCCGGGAAAGACCGGATTCCTGACGAATATCGCCAGAAAATCAGAACTTTTACATGAAGCTAAAATATTGAGCGGCAGAATCCGTTTTCTGCCGCCCATTTTGGCAAAAACGTTTTGCCCGCCGGCTTCTTAGACCCGATTACGGCATTCATGGAACCGCTCCCCTCTCCGCGCACCCCGTTCGCCGGCGCCGTCTGGCTGGCCCGCATTCTGGAAAAGGCCCGCCGCATGAATGCCGGCACCCTGCCTGCCGAATATGCCAGCCGGTTTGGCGCGGCAAACGGAACCGACGGTCAGTTCCTCGGCTTCTTCCAGTTCGGTCCGGACCAGATACTCGCCATCGCCGGCAGGCCGGATGAAGAAGCCGCCGCCTGGTTCCTCAGTCAGCCCGCCGTCACGGCTGCTCGCATTATAGAATGGAATCACCTCGCGGAAAATCTGGGACGAGAAGGATTTCCCATGGCGGAGCGCCTGCCGGTGGCGCTGGCAACCACCTATGCGCACCTGCAGGGTCGCGACCTGCAAACCCTCTTCGAAGTGATCGAAGCCGACGAAGAGATCTGCTAGAGGGCGGAAAGCCTCGAAAATGCCTGCTCCACTGTGGATTTAGATTCGCAGATTCATTGACCCGAAGGCGTTTCGAGGCGACCAATCGTGCCGATCTTGCCAATGAGCCGTGAAGAAGAGCCCCTCAAAAAGCCCCGCCCGCGGCGTCGTGGCAAGAAACGGCTCATCGCTCTCGGGACCCTCATCGCTCTAGCGGTCTGGCTGAACGGCCCCGGCTGGCGCTGGATCGGCGGCATGGTGCTGCGCAGCACCCTGGAGAAGGCCGATATGAAGGCGGACTTCACCCTGAGTGGAACCCTGATCGATGGAATCAGCGTCGACCGGCTCTCTCTATCAGGCGGCGTGATCAAGAAACTGGAGATCGGCTCAGCTGGTCCGCTCTACCGCGTCCGCCAGGTCATCCGCGGGGAGTTGAAAGGGGTGGCTGTCGACCGGGTCGATGTGGTGATCGACCTGAACGGCGCGACCAAAAAGCCCGAGGAGCCCAAGAAACCTTTCGACCCTCAGGAACTGGCAACCACCCTGCGCAAGGTCCGGGCGCTGCTGAAGCCGATGTATCTGAATGTGGCCGACATCCGCTTTCAACTGGTGCGCGGTGAGGAAAGCCTGGTCGTGCTGGATACCAGCGGCCTGGTCCATGATCCCGGCAGCGACGACTACCGCCTGAAGCTCGGCGCCATCGCGGCAGGCGCCGGCTACGCTTTCCCGACCCAGCAGACGGTTCTGCATTGGGCGGACGAAAGCCTCAGTGTTGATCAGTTCAATCTGACGCCCCGCCTGGGCG
>JAQGPE010000238.1 GCA_028293225.1 Akkermansiaceae bacterium
TGGCGAAGTCCTTGAAGCGCTCCTTGATCTGTTCTGGAGAGAGGACCTCCTTGTGGGTCGCCAGGCTCCACTTGAAGCCGTAGGGATCGCTCACGGAGCCCATGCGGTCGCCCCAGAACTGGTCACTGACGGGCATGCGCTCCTTGGCCCCGGCTTCGATCGCCCGGGCTTGGGCGCTGTCGGCGTCCGGGACGTAGAGCACGATGGTGATCGGACAGCCGCCGATGGTTTCCGGCGACAGCGCGCCCCAGTCAGGGAACTCGTCCGACATCATGATGACCGAGTCACCGATCTTGATCTCGGCGTGCATGAGTTCGCCGCCCGGTCCTTCAAGGCGGTATCGCTCCTCGGCGCCAAAGGCGCGCTTGTAGAACTCCAGCGCTTCGGCAGCGCCCTTGATGGTGAGGGAGGTGATCGCGGTCTGGGTGATGTCGCTCATGAGGAAGAGGTCTTGGGTTCAGCTATACCAGTCGCGGCAGCACGGGAGGCAGGCAAGAAGAAATGAAGAAGCGGAGACGAGGACACTCCCTCGTCTTGCGGGAATCCGGGCGGCCTGATTGTCTGAACCCCATGAAATGGGTGGGGATCGGTCTGGTGTTTCTGTCGGTGACGGGCAGTGCTCTGGCGGTTGACCCCGCGTCGCCGGAGAGCTCCGGAAAACGGCGCTGGATAGCCCTTTATGCGCCGCCCTTGCGCGTGGCGCTGAAGCCATTGTCGGAGCGTCGCCGCCGGGCGGGATACGAGGTGGAGGAGGTCGTGGCCACTGCGGAGTCATTGCCGCGAATCACCGAGCGGATCGAGGAATTGAAGAAATCTCCGCGGCCGGGCGATTGCGTGGTGATCGTGGGAGCGCTGGCGGCGGCCAGGGACCAGTCCTCGGATTGCGTGCTGGATTTGTGGAAGGGGAGCCGTGGGAGGATGGCGGGCCGCCCTGCCGACAACCGGCTGGGATTGGACTCCGCTACAGGTCTGCCATCGCTCACCGTCTGGAGACTGCCGGCGGCATCCCCGGATGAACTTGCGACGATGGTCGGGAAGATCGCCGCCTATGAGGACCAGGGCAACGTTTCGAATGGCCGCATCCTCTGCATCACGGGCAATCCCATGCCCGGAAATGAGGAGTCGAAGATGGCCAACAGTTTCATCATCGCGGAGGCCAGGGAGATGCAGGCGAAGCTCGATCCGGCCTGGCAGCTGAGTGGTGTCGCCGACGTCGCAGGGCATCCGTTTGCCAGCGCTCATGAGGAGTTCCGGACCAGGGTGAGGGAGTCGCTGCAGCTGCCGTGGGAGGTGCTGGCGGTCTTTGGCCACTCCGGGCCGGACGGCCTGTGGTCGAAGGATGCTTTCAGTCTAACAGAATCGGATTGGCAGGGATTGAAGCAAGCCGGCACACGGGGGATTTTCTTCTGCTGCGGCTGCTTCGGCATGGCGCATCAGTCCGCCTATGAAGTTGCCGCGGTCCGATCTCCGGCAGGTCCCGTAGCTGCCATAGGGGCAAGTGGCGAAAGCTGGTCGGCGATGGGCTTTCTGGCGGGCAATGGCCTGGCGGCATGTTTCGCGAAAGCGGAGGGCCCGGCAACGGTGGGGGAGTGGTGGCGCAGCGTGCAGGCGGGTCTCGCCGCGGGCGCGATTTCGCCCCTGAAGTTCGTCGCCTTTGACCAGGTGGACGGAACCAAGGGCAAAGTGCCGCTGAAGGATCAGCGCTTGGAACATCTCGAAATGTGGAGCTTGCTCGGAGATCCCGCGACGGTGATGCCGAAGGCGCCCTGATGTGCGCCGAAGCATTCGCTCTGTCACCCTTATGGGTGACTATCCAGGGTGAAGAAAAGCTGGCCGGATGGTGCGGCCTACTGCGTCGATCCCGGCACCTTCAGCTGGTGAATAAATCCATATTTCCCGCAGGATTTCAGGCCTACACCGCGTTTAATGATCATGACCTTCACCCGATTCTTATCCCTCGGCATTGCTGGCGCTTCTGTCGCCTGCGTGAGTTCCGCGCTGGCCGCGGACGCTCTCGTGCAGCTGAAAAAAGGGGATAATGTGGCCATCGTCGGCAGCGGACTTGCCGACCGTCAACAGCACTACGCCTGGCTCGAAACCTTCATCCACCGCGCCTACCCGGACCTCGACCTGACGGTGCGCAATTTCGGCTTCGCCGCTGACGAGGTGAATGTCCATCCGCGCTCCGACGAGGTTCCGAACATCGAGTATTTCCTCTCGATGAAGAAGGGCGATAGCACCTTGGCCGGCCACCCCGAGGTCATCTACAAGGCGGGCACGGATTTCGGCGCGGATGTGATCTTCGCCTATTGGGGATTCAACGAATCCTTCCACGGACCCGAGGGCCTGGAAAAGTACAAGGGCGAACTGGGTGACTACCTGGAGCATCTGAAATCCGCCAACTACAGCGGCAAGGGCGCGCCACGAGTGGTCCTGTTCTCGCCGATCGCCAACGAGGACATCAAGAATCCGAACTATCCGGACGGTTCCGCCAACAACGGCAATCTGGAGCTTTACACCAAGGCGATGGCCGAGGTGGCGCAGGCGAAAGGGGTGCCTTTCGTGGATCTTTTCACACCGTCCAAGGAACTCTATGCCAAGGCGACGGCTCCTCTCACCATCAATGGCATTCATCTAACAGAAGCGGGCGACCGGCAGCTGGCCCCGGTGCAGTTCAAGGCGCTCTTCGGCCAGGAGCCGCCGGCAGTCGATGATCCGCTGGTCGCGAAGATCCGCGCCGCGGTGCTCGACAAGAACACCGAGTGGCACCACCGCTACCGCACGGTCGATCAGTACAACATTTACGGCGAACGCTCCCGCATCTCCTACGCCGGCGTGACGAACGCCAAGACACTGGGCGAAGAAATGGCGCAGCGTGACGTGAAGGCAGCCAACCGCGACAAGCGGATCTGGGCGGTGGCCAAGGGCGGCGACCTGAAGGTGACCGACGACAACCTGCCGCCGGTCAATCTGGTGCCTTCCAATGAGAAAGGCGACGATCCCTATCTCAGCGGCGAGGACGCGATCAAGACGGTGAAGATGGCCGCCGGTACCAAGCTGGAGTTCATCGCTTCCGAAGTCGAAATCCCGGAACTCGTCAATCCGGTGCAAATGAACTTCGACACCAAGGGCCGCCTGTGGGTCTCGGTGTGGCCGAACTATCCGGAGACTTCACCGACGACGAAGACCTTCGACAAGATCCTGGTTTTCGACCTCGATCCGAAGACCGTCAAGATCGTCAAGACCACCACCTTCATGGACGGGCTGAACTGTCCGACCGGTTTCCAGTTCTACAAGGATGGCATCCTGCTCATGCAGTCGCCGGATCTGTGGTACGTGCGGGATACCGATGGCGACGGCAAGGCCGACTGGAAGGAGCGCGTGCTGGACGGACTCGACGCCGCGGATTCCCACCACGAGACCAACTCGATGTGCCTGGAGCCGGGCGGCGCGGTCTACCTCAACGACGGCGTTTTCCACCGCAGCAATGTGGAGACCTTCAACGGCCCGATCCGCAACCAGAACGGCGCGATCTATCGCTATGAGCCAGTGACCGGCAAGTTCATGCGTCACGCGGCCTATGGCTTTGCCAACCCGCACGGCCGGGTCTTCGACTATTGGGGCAACGACCTGCTGACGGACGCGACCGGCAACGACAACTACTTCGGTCCGGCGATGAGCGGTCATCTCGACAGCGGCTCGCACCCGGGAATGAATACTTTCTGGAACCGGCCGTCGCGTCCGTGTCCAGGCACCGCGATCCTGACCAGCCGCCATTTCCCGGATGACTGGCAGGGCCGGTTCCTCAATTGCAACGTGATCAGCGTGCAGGGGATCTTCCAGGCGAAGCTCAGCGAGGACGGCTCCGGCATCAAGGGCGAGACCCTCGACAATCTGATGGCCGCAGACCTGGCCAAGAATCCGAATTTCCGCCCGTCCGGAGTGGCGGTGGCGCCGGATGGTTCGCTCTACATGATGGACTGGTCGCAGATGCTGATCGGCCACCTGCAGCACCACCTGCGCGATCCGAAACGCGACCACCAGCACGGCCGCATCTATCGCGTCACCTATGAGGGCCGTCCTTTGCTGGTTCCGAAGAAGATCGACGGCCAGCCGGTCCCGGCGCTGCTCGATCTGCTGAAGGAGCCTGAGAACGATGTGCGGATGCGGGCGAAAATCGAGCTCGGCAAGCGCGAGTCGAAGGAGGTCATCGCGGCTCTCAATACCTGGGTCGCCGCCTTGAATCCGAAAGAGCCGGCCTACGAGCATAACCTCCTTGAGGCGTTGTGGGTGCACCAGTGGCACAATGTGGTGGATCTGAATCTCCTGAAGCGCGTGCTGAACTCGCCGGATCCACGCGCCCGGGCTCAGGGCGTGCGGGTGATCGGTTACTGGAGCGATCGCGTGCCGGATGCTCTCACCCTGCTGAAAACCGCTGCCGACGATCAGGCGCCGCGGGTCCGTCTGGAGGCAGTCCGCGTGGCCAGTTTCTTCCGCGTCTGGGAGGCTGCGGACGTCGCGCTCGCCGCCCTGAAGCACCCGACCGACTACTACATCAACTATTGCCTGAAGGAGACGATGCGCCAGCTCACCCCCTGGTGGCAGGCGGCCATTTCCGCCGGCAAGCCGCTGGCTGGAGACAATCCCGCGGGCATCGAGTACGTGATGGATTCCGTCAGTAGCGCGGATCTGGCGAAGCTGCCGAAGTCGGCCTCGACGCTGACGGCGATGCTGACCCGCTCCGATGTTCCTCAAGCCAGCCGTCTCAGCGCCTTGGCAGATCTGGCCAAACTGAAGAATGCCTCACAACTGAATACGCTGCTGGCCGTGCTGGCTCCGATCGCCGGCAACGGCGGCACGGCGGCGACCGATCTGTGCAAGCTGATTCTCCTTCAACCGGTGGCGGACTTGAAAGCGTCCCGCGCGACGCTCCAGCAGCTGGCGGGAGGCAAGAACGTGGCCCTGGTGCGTGAGACCGCGCTGGCGGCTCTGATCACGGTGGATGGCAACATTACCCCCACCTGGAACGAAGCGGCGAAATCACCCGGAGCGCTGACCGATTTCCTCGAGGCTCTGCCGATGGTGGCGGATGCCGGCGTGCGGGCTTCGGCCTTTGACAAGGTGATGCCCCTGCTTTCCACGCTGCCGCCGCAGGTCAATGCGGCGCTGGCCAAGCAGAAGGAAGGCAATGCCCGCTATGTCCGGATCGAGCTGCCCCGCAAGGGCACGCTGACCCTGGCGGAGGTGGAGGTCTTTGCGAATGGCAAGAACGTCGCACCGGGCGGCTCGGCCCGGCAGTCGACGACGTCCAATGGCGGCGACGCCAGCCGCGCAATCGACGGCAAGACGGATCCCACCTTTGAGTCCGGCACGCAGACTCACAGTGCGGAAGGCGAGGACCATCCGTGGTGGGAGGTCGATCTGAAAAAAGATCAGCCGGTTTCCGCGGTGGCCGTCTGGAACCGCGCTGGCTACGAAGATCGCCTGAAGGGCTTCACTCTCACGGTGCTGGATGCCGACCGGAAAGAGATCTTCAAGCAGGGCGATAATCCAGCCCCGCGTCTAAGCAGCCGCATCGATGTCACGACCGATCCGGTTGGCGATATCCGCCGCTCGGCGATCCACGCGCTGACCAGCCTGGGCAAGGCTCCGGACCAGGTCTTTGCCGGACTGGTGGGTCTGATCAGGAAGGGCGACCAGATCGTTCCAGCTGCCAGGGCGATCTCCGAACTGCCTCACACCGCCTGGTCGAAGGAGCTCGCTGATCCCGCCGCGGCGGGTCTGGTGACCTGGGCCGGCAAGGTGCCTACGGAAGACCGGACTTCGCAGGACTACACGGAAGTGGTGCAGGTGGCCAATGACCTGACCGGTCTGATGACTCCCGACCGCGCCGCCACCGCCCGCAAGGTGCTGAAGGATCTGCGTGTGAATGTCTTCGTCGTGAAGACCGTCCGCGAGCAACTCCGCTACGACACCCCGCGCCTCGTCGTGGAAGCCGGCAAGCCGCTGCAGGTGATCTTCGAGAACATGGACGCCATGCCGCACAACCTGGTGTTCGTGCAGCCCGGCACCTTCCAGGCCGTCGCCACGGACGTGCAGACGCAGGCTCCGGACAAGCTCGACAGCAAGGGTCGCGCCTACGTTCCGGAAGGCGATCCCCGGGTCATCGCCGCGACCAAACTCATCGAGTCCGGCCAGAAGGAAACGCTCAGCCTGACCGCGCCGGACAAGGAAGGTGAATACGAATACGTCTGCACCTTCCCCGGCCACTGGGCGATCATGCACGGCAAGCTGATCGTCACCAAAGACGTCGACGCTTACCTGCAGGCCAATCCTGAGCCAGGCAAGTAAGGTCTCCTGTTAAAGAAACAGCTTCCAAGGAAAGAG
The DNA here is from genome assembly GCA_028293225.1 of Akkermansiaceae bacterium. Classification (GTDB taxonomy): domain Bacteria; phylum Verrucomicrobiota; class Verrucomicrobiia; order Verrucomicrobiales; family Akkermansiaceae; genus Haloferula. The sequence continues at coordinate 6,388 of JAQGPE010000238.1, forward strand.
GGGCGGCCTCCGGTTTGCACAAGCAACTGGGAGCCGCCCCTCAATGTTGATCAGGGGGCGTTCAAGGAATCGTCACCCGGTAGTAGGCGGCTCGCTCGGCGGCGATGTCGACGTCGATGAAGACCTCCGTGTCCGTTGTGTCCGCAGTGACCCGCTTGACCTCCGACCAGCTCATCAGCAGGGCGCTCTTCTGGACGGCGTAGACCTGGCCGATCTTGCTCTTCCAGCGCAGGTGGACCTTGCCGTTGGCCAGTTCGAACTGCTCCAACTTGAGGTCCTCTTCAGGCGGAGTGATCGCGAAGAACGACCGGTTCGAGACCTCCGTGTAGGAGTCGTTGGTAAACATCGCCACGAAGTAACGGCCGGGCGGCAGGGCCGGCAGGTCGAAGGTCACACTGCCACTGGTGGCGCCATTGAAGTAGAGGTAGCCCGAAAGCACATCCACGCCCGGAGTCTCGCCTTCCTTGAAGAGGCCGATGTAGTCTTTCGGAATGCCGGGGCCGCTGGAGAAATTGACGGTGAACTTGCCGCCGGCCGCGATCTCGGTCCCATCGACCGTGACGGTGGAGATCAGCTGGCCGACCGAAAAGCGGACACGATCACTGATTTCGAGGTAGCCGTCGTTCGGCATGTAGACCGCATAGTAGTAGCCCTTCGGCAGGCCGGCGAAATTCAGCGTGCCGCTGGTGCCGCCGGCGTAGCTCCACTTCAGCGATGGAGTGGTGCTGCCGGGATTCTGGCCGACCTGGTAGATGGCGATCCAGTCTTTCGCCGCGCCGGGAGCGTTGCTGAAGCCGATCGCGACGGTGTCACCTTCGTCGTAGGTGGTCTTGGACGGAACGAGAGCCGGAACCGGCCCGACGAAGAACGGCACGCGCGGAGCGATCTCGGTGTAGCCGTCGTTGGTCAGGAAGGCCGCATACCACTCTCCGGCGACGAGATCGTCGGTGAACTTGATGCTGCCGTTGGTGATGCCCGTGGCGCCCTTGGTCCGGGTGCCGTTGACGTATTCCCAGGCGGTGGAGGCGGGGCTGCCGGGGGTCTGGGCTTTCTGATAGATGCCGATCCAGTCGCTGGCCAGGCCCGGACCGTTCTCGAAGTTGACCGTGAAGTCCTCCTTCGGCGCGTATACCTTCTTGGCCATGGTCAGCAGAGGAGCCGTGTAGACGCTGCCCGTCACGGTGAACTGGACCACGTCGGACCAGGCCGACCACATGGCGTTGGTATCACGGTGGCGGAGGCGTGCGTGGTAGATACCGTTCGGCAGGCCGTTTGCCGGGATGGCGTAGCGGAGGATGTCCACATTCGCGTGGATGTCGACCGGCTCATACAGAGGAGCGCCGGTATCACCGTAGAGGTTCTCCTCGTCGCGGATCTTGTCGATCTTGAGGTTGGTGAAGGAGTCGTCGGCGGCGACCTGGAACCAGGTCGAGTTCATCGCTTCAGCCGTCGTGGTGGCGAAGGCGCCGCTGACCATCTCAGCCGGCAGGGTGACGGTGCCGGCAGGGGCGGCGGTGAAGGCCGGTTTGGCCGGGCCCGGCAGGCCGAGCTTGCGGTGGAAGCGGTCGATCTGGCGGCTGTTGTAGTTCCAGCGGGTGGCCTCGGGCAGGCGCACGTTGGCCTCCGCGAAGCAGGTCACGTCCATGGTCCGCGCGGCGAGATCGAAGTCCATGATCTGCCAGGCCCAGTGGGCGACGGTCTTCTGGACGTCGTCGAAATCGTTTTCGTTCGACTGACCCCAGTACTGGTCCCAGGCCGTGCCGCCGGAGATGATGTGGTAAATCGGCCACTCGCGGGTTTGGCCGCGGGCGTAGAGGTGGTGGTGCGCCCCGATGTTCATCAGGTGCTTTTCCGTTTCCGCGAAGATCGGCATGATGTCCGAGCGGAACCAGCCGGAGATGTCGCCGACGTATTGCTCCGCCTGGTAGGGGCGGTGGCAGACGCTGATGCACATGTCGGTGGTGGCGTCGGTTTTCAGCGCGTCGACGATCGAGCGCACCCAGCCCTTCTGCGTAGCGCCGGTGTGCTCGCTGCTGGTGTGGACGAAGGCGATGTTCGCCATCTTATAGGCATAGTAGATATCGCCTTCAGGCCCCGGAAGGTTGGCATAGCGGGTGTCTCCGTAGCGGAAAATCCGGCTGAACAGCGAGATCCCGGGAGAGCCGTAGGTCTCGTGGTTGCCGACCGTGGTCATGATCGGGATGTTCGGGGAAATGAGGCCGCACTGCTTGAAGTGCAGGTGGCGGTAGTGCTCCAGCGTGCCGGTATCGACCTGGTCGCCGGGCATGAGGATGAAGTCGATGACTTCTTCGATGGGCTTGCCGTAAGTGGACTCGACCTTGGCCTTGCAGCAGGCGATCAGCTTCTCGTAGCGGTTTTCGGCGATGATCTGGTTATCGCCGAGCACCAGCACCTTGAGATTGCCGGTGTTCGTCCCGTCCGGTGGCGGGGTGCGGAAACGAAAGACATCCGATACGGTGGTGCCGTTACTGACCCGGTAGTAGTAGTAGGTGGACGGGGTCAGTCCGGTGATCCGGCCAAAGTGATAGTTGTAGTTGGTGCCCAGCACGTCGAGGCTGGTTGCCACCGAGTTGACGAGTTGATTGGCCGCCGTGCCCCACTCGATCAGGCCGGTCGGAGCGTTGTCCGTGAACCAGGAAACCCACATCGAGTCGGGGCGCGGCGTCTGGAGGTAGGGGCGGATGCCGGCGGGGATGCCGGCGTAGTCGGAGGGCAGGCCGAAGGACCGGGTGGTCGTGAAGGCCAGGGCGCCGAGGCCGGTGATGCGGAGGAAATCGGAACGATTCATCAGAGGCGCAGAATATCCGGTGGCCCGATTTCCGGCCCAGAGAGGAAAGCGCCGGACGGGATGGCAATATCGTCCGCAAATGTGACCGTCCGTTACAAAGCGTAGCCGAACGCCTCCATCGTCGGGCGCAGGACGCCGTGATGAGGCTCGATCCACTCCGCATAGTGCCGCCAGCGGCCCACCGAGCGGCTGTGAACCGGCTCGCGCACGTCGCCGTAGGTGGGTGTGCGGGCAATCAGTCGCTCCGGCTGCTGGTGATGCTGGAACATTTCCGGGACCGGCTGGAGATCGAGGAACGCGCAGAGCCTTCTGATCTCGGCATCCGGGGTTTTGACCAATTCCTCGTAGCGGCATTCCGACCAGGAGGAGGGGTCCTGCATGTCCCTCAGATGCAGCCAATGGCGCATCGTCTCCGCATAGTACTTCGCACTGTCCTCCAGGCTGATGGCGGCGGCGCTGCTCCAGTTCAGCGGTACGATGGTAAAGAAGAAGCTGACGAGAACGTCACGCGGATCCCGCAAGGGCATCAGAACCCGGCTGCCGGGAAAGAGCCGGAGCGGCAGGGGCAGATCGGCGGTGAGGAGCGGCTCCTTTTCGACAATCCATTTGCCCTCCAGGTCCTGCCCGGTGAACTCAGCGGTGGCGCGGAAATACTCGGCTCTACCGGCCTGCAATTCATCGCCGGTGAAGCCATCGATCTCCGCCAGCGCGGCTGATGGTGAGGCTGCGCCGAAGACGATATCGTCGCGGAACTGGCTCGCCAGGATTCCCGATTCATCGGTGCCGGTGCAACCGGGGTGGCAGCCCAGGATCTTCTCCACCAGAGTGGTGCCCGAACGGGGGAATCCCGCCATCAGGCAAACGGACGGCTCATTGCCAAGTTGGGGTTCTTCACGCCAGCGCCGCAGATGAGCGGGCTGGATGGAGTGGGTCAGCTCCCACTGGAAGTCCGCCATTCTGCGCCACTGGTCGCGGTGGGGTGCGGCGTCATTCCGAAGCGCCGCTTTGGCCTGTAGCAGCACCGCCATGGCCTCCGGGTAGCGCCCCATCCGGTCCAGGACCGCGGCCAATTCGTACTGCAGCCGCCAATCGTCGCCCGATCGATGATCGCGCAACTGTCGCTCCAGAACGGTGGCCGCTTCCTCCAGCCGATTTTCTCGCCGCAGGATATGGCCTTCCAGACGGACCGCCCGGGCGACCGATGCAGCAAGGAGCGGCTCGATGGCCTCGCGCGCCTTGTTGAAATCACCGCATCGCTCCAGGATTTCCGCATGGACGAGCGACAGGCGCGGATCCTGCGGCACCATCCTCCAGGCCTTGCCTGACAGCAGAGCCGCCTCCTGGAAGCGCCCCGAAGAATACAGCGAGTTCGCCGCACTCAGAAGCTGCACGGGTTCAAGCCCGGTTGCCGAAATGAGGGCCGGGATTAGTTGCAGGCCTTCACGGTATCGATAGGCCTGCCACAACGCATGGAACCGTTCCAGGGTCGTTTTGCTGGCGGAAGCCGGTTCGTGCATAGCGGGGAGAGAATCCGCCCGGAACTCGGACGAGCGGATTCTCTTCGGAATGACTTAGTTGCGGCGGCGGCGCATCGCAAGCGCTCCGAGGCCGGCGGCGCCGAGAAGCATGGAGGAAGCCTCCGGCACCTGGTCAAAGGTCAGGTTATCGACGGCGAAATAGCTGCTCGATCCGCTGGTGCGGGTCAGGCTCAGCGTCAGGGCTTCACCCAAGGCACCGGTGGCGGCGAAGTTCACGAGATCACGGCCGCCGGTGGTGCGGCTCCAGGTACCGCTGGAAATCGTGCCGCTGGTGGCTCCGGTAACCGTCCAGTTGACGGACAGACTGCCGCCGCCGGCCCACTCGTCGAACTCCGCAGAGCTGAGGACAACGGCCTGGCTGCCAGTGGGGGTAAGAGTGAGCGTTTGGGTGTTGCCGTTGGATTCCATCTGGATCACGTTGCCGCGACCGTTCCAGTTGGTGTATTGGTCCCAGCCTTGGCCGCCGGTGCCGACGTCCTGGAAGGTCAGCGAGATGTCGGGCGTGCCGATGACTCCTGTCAGACCCGGCGAAATCGCGTAGTAGCCATTTCCCGTGGTGGTCACGTTGCTGCCGAATCCGGCAACGGAGCTGATCGCGGTGTTGTCAGCCCACGGAGTGCCGTCGGCGGTGATGATCGTGGCAGCGCCAGCCTGGGCCGCGGCGAGAATCGTGGCGGCGCCGGCGCGGCGCAGCCAGAGGGAGGTATCGGTTTTCAGTTTCATAGAGGTCGAACGGAGGGACGCCAGATGGCGCTTTCACCCGCCATTCTCCCCGGATTGCCCCCCGCCGGTATGCGCATTTTCGTCGACTCAGGTGGCGAATCAGAAAGCTCCTGTGACAGAGTTAGCCACGTGACCTCGTTAGGAGAGGGCAGATGGCAATTCCGGCGGCCAAGGTTTCAAAATCGACACTTACGCGAAGGTTGCTTGCCCCGGCGTGCAACAATTTCGACGATAAGCATTTGCATGCCTGCTGGCTTCCAGTCCCCCCTCAATGTCGGCATCCGCTACCCCGTCTGGTCTTCCTATGGCCCCCGCGTGATGGAAGGCATCGTCGACTTCATGCGGGACCATGAAACGTGGCATCTGGTTACCGAGAACGATTCCTTCGGAGAAATGGAAGCCGTCCGGATCGACCAGGATTGGCTCGGCGACGGCGTGGTGCTCTTCCGTGCCACCGGGGAGGAACTCGACGCCTTCCGCAGGCGTGGAACCGCCGTGGTGCTGACGAGCACCGAGGGACCGGACGCCGGTTATCCGCGCGTGGTTCCGGACAATGCGAGGGTGGGGGAACTGGCTGCAGAGCACCTCGTGGGGTGCGCGGTCCCGCATTTCGCTTTTCTGGCCCGCGGTGAGACCGTTTATCTCCAGGACGAATATGCCCCCGGGTTGCGACGCTACGCCCGCGAGCGGCTGACAGGCTATCGCAACAAGCTGAGGGAGTTTTCCCGGGAGCCGGTGGTGCACTACCTGCGCGGCCGGCCGCTGTGGAAGAAGGAGACGTGGCGGCAGGTGGAGATGGAGGTGATGGCGTTCCTCGATTCACTGCCAAAGCCCTGCGGCCTCTTCGTCGTCGACGATGCGCTCGGCGCCGTGGCGTTGCGCGCTGCCAAGAGGCTGGGGGTGGAAGTTCCGGCACAGCTCGCGGTCACGGGCTTCGGCGACGATGCCTCCTACTGCTTCTCGGCTTTTCCAGCGCTCAGCACGATCGCCTATCCGGCCCGCGAGGTCGGCTACCGTGCCGCGGAGTTGCTTCGCAGCCAGATGCTCGGCGAAAAAAGTCCGGCGACCGGCCGTCTGGAGATTGCTCCCGGAGCGATCGTCCCGCGGGAGTCCAGCGATATTCTGGCGATCGCCGATCCCGAGGTGCGCGACCTGATCCGCCACATTCGCCTGCAGGCTCCGCACGATCCCCTGCGCGTCTCGGAGTTGGCGGAGCGCAGCCGGCTCTCCCTGACCACGATCAAGGCACGGTTCTCCGCGGTGCTGGGTCATGGCCCGAAGCAGGAGATCCAGCGGGTGCGGTTGATGCACCTCCAGTCCCTTCTGGCGCAGCCGTCCCTGTCGCTGTCGGAAATCGCCAACCGCATGGGCTTCGGTTCCGCCCACGAGCTCAGCCGCTTTTTCGCCACCGAGACCGGGCAGCGCCCGAGCGAGTATCGCGAAAAAATGTTCAGAGCGAAAGCCGCGCCGATTTCTCCGTCCTGAGTGAGCGATCGCCTGCGAAGCTCTACTTCTTCATCGCCGTCTTGATGTGGTCCTCCAGGAACCCGGTCACGGCCGAAAGAGATTTGGTCCCGGAGCGCGGGGACTCGAAAATCGAACCATTTTCCGGTTCGGGCGAGTTGTCAGGGCCTGGTTCGATAAAGATCACCAGCCGGGGAAAGCGGCTTGACGCCCACAGCACCTCGCACTTGCCGACGAACTTTTTAACGACGGATTCGACCTCCGGCCGTTTGTCTTCGGGAATCGAGGTATTGAGCGTGATCTTCATGAAATGCCGTCCGGGACCGCAGGGTGGCGATTGGGTCCGTTCCTGCCTCCGTAGACCTCCGACCGCACTCATGCGAGTTAAATAGTTGCGAAAACGGCGCCCGGCAAAAACAGGGCCGGGAGGCGCCTTGCAGCGTCCCGGCCCGTTGCTCCGCGCAAAATGCCACGGTCTCTTGAGGGGAAGACCTAGCTTCAGGATTTGGCGGCGTGAGCCTTGCCTCCCTTCCTGCCGCCTTTTTTCGCGGAAGCGGTGCTAACCTTGTGACCACGGCCGGAGCCGGATTTCTTCCCGCCTCCCGAGCTTTTGTTGACGTTGGCCCAGGCCCGGCGCTCGGCTTCATCCTTCGAGACGCCACGATCCTCGTAGCCCTCTTCGATGTGCTCGGCCTGTCGCTTCTGTCTGTCCGTGTAGCTGGATTTATCTCCTTTCGACATGGGATTCCTTTTGTGGGTTGCTGCCCTCGCGGGCATCGGATCCCTTTTCGCAGACAACGTGCCAGCCGGGCCTATGAGTCCATTGCGTCCTTCTCAGCCTGGGTCATCTCCAGGCGGTGCTCTTTGGCCAGCTTGAGAAATTCCTGGCGGATCTTGTCGATGTCTTTTTCCTCGAGGTTCTCGAGATCCATCAGCGAATTTTTAGCCTCCTTCTGAACCCGGATCAGCTCGTCCAGTTTGAGTTGAAGCGCAGCCGAGTCACGGTTCTGGGAGTTCTGGATCAGGAACACCATCAGGAAGGTGATGATGGTCGTGCTGGTATTGATCACCAGTTGCCAGGTGTCGCTGTATTTGAAGACCGGCCCGCAGGCCGCCCAAAGCAGGATCAGCAAAACTGCCCCGGCAAAAGTCGCCGGGTGGCCAGCCTGGGTTGACGCTTTATTGGCAAACTTGGAGAACCAGGAGTTTTTGCGGTGTTTCATTGCGATGGGTTTTCAGCCATCGGCTACTCTAGCAGATATTTTAAGACCTGCATCTTTTGGCGGGATTGTGGATTTGACGCCCCACCCGGTTGAAGCATTCTGGAAGGGTGAGAGTCCTGCGTGCGCAGCGACGCCGGTCCGCTCTGTGAACTCCAGTTTGTATGAATCCCGATCCCTCTTCCGCCCGCCCGCCGCTGCCGCCTTTCACCCGCGAATCGGCGATCGAAAAAGTCCGCCTCGCCGAGAACGGCTGGAATTCCCGCAGCCCGGAGAAGGTGGCGCTCGCCTACACGGACGACAGCTACTGGCGGAACCGCGCCGAGTTCTTTCAGGGGCGCTCCGCGATCGTGGCTTTCCTGACCCGCAAGTGGCAGAAGGAGCTGGAGTACCGCCTGATCAAGGAACTGTGGGCCTTTGACGGTTCCCGGATCGCCGTGCGCTTCGCCTATGAATGGCGCGACGATTCCGGCAACTGGTTCCGTTCCTACGGCAACGAGAACTGGGAATTCGATGACGCCGGGCTGATGCACCACCGCTATGCCTGCATCAACGATCTTCCGATCGCGGTGGAAGACCGGCTGTTTCATTGGGATCGTTCCGGGCCGCGGCCGCTGGACCATCCGGGACTTTCCGAGCTCGGCTTGTGAGATCATTCGAGATCCCGTTCTTGTTACCTCTCGCTCGAAGGTGTAGAGGGCATGGCCGAATGGATCGCTTTTGAAATGAATGCTTCGACGCAAACCCATGCCATGGTCCGCATTTTCCGCGGGATCCTCTTCGTGC
>JAQGPE010000788.1 GCA_028293225.1 Akkermansiaceae bacterium
ACCAGAGGGATTCCCCGGCCGGTGCCGTCTTCGCTGCCGTCTTCGCTGCCGTCAAAGCCTTCGCCCTTCAGCGAGTGAGCGATCAGCGTCTCCGTCTCCGTCTCCGTCTCGTAATCAATCCGACCCATGCCGCCGGCGTTTAGGCAATGCGAAATTTCTCCGGTGCTGGCGACCAGTCCGCCATCCAGATCGAAGTCGGTTCCCAGCCCGCCCCCACCCTGAGCGCTCGTGCTCAGGGTGGGGGCGGTGTCGGCGACGAGGAGGCCGTCTTTTCCGTCTCCTCCGCATGGGCTGCTACCGTCGAGAGAGCTTTTTGTAAGCGTTCCGGCAATGATTTGCCCCGCTTCGCGGCGCGGCGGAGAATCCCGGCGCAGGCCTTCGAACTCAAAAAGAACCGCTTCGGGACGGAACCCGTCTCGAGCACTTGCGACAGCGAAGACACGCTGGCGGCGTTGGGGAACGCCGAAATATTGGGCATCGAGGGACCGCCAAGCGATTGCGCGGAGCGGTCCGCGCACATAACCAGCGTGCGACCATTTTCCCCCTGGCGGCTGGAGCGGAACGCACTCTCCGGCCAGTGCAGCCAGAAAGCAGCCGAAGGCGTTGTCCCCGGTGCTGAGGACTCCGGGGACGTTCTCCCAAACGCAAATAACGGGAGGTCGTCCGTGGCGAGCACGGAGGGCGTCGATGCGGGCGATGAGCTGGACATAGATGAGGGTGAGGTTGCCGCGGGCATCGGCGAGGGACTGGCGGAGGCCGGCGACGCTGAAGGCCTGGCAGGGCGTGCCGCCGACCAGCACGTCGACCCGGGCCAGCAGGTCCTCCGGCCAGGTCATGAACTCCAGCAGGCTGCCGAGGTTCGGGATGTGCGGCCAGTGATGGGCCAGCACGGCGCAGGGGAACGGCTCGATCTCCGAGAAGCCGAGGCAGCGCCAGCCGAGCGGAGCCTGCCACGCGACGGTGGCGGCGCAGATGCCGGAGCAGATGGAGAGGTAGTTCACGGGAGTGCCAGGTTGGAAGTGATCAATATTCAGAGGGCGATATGCCCTGTTTCTCGAAGCGCTGGGCACAGCGCAGGCCAATGGCAAAGCCGGTCCAGAGGATGTCGGTTTCGTCGTCGGTGTAGCCGGCGAACTGATCGGCTGCTTCCTGGCGGCGTTCCAATTTCAGGCGTTTTGCAAAGATCGGGGTGCCGCGGATGCAGTTCTCGAAAATACGCACCATCGTCGCGACCCAGATCGCCCCGGGCTTGTCGACGATCTTGAAGCGGGTGGCCTTCTGGGGGACGAGGTCGTAACCGCTCCCAGCAGCGAACTCACGCAAGGTATCGACCTGCTCGGCAGCGTTCTTGTGTAGAACTTCGATCAACTGGGGGTGCAGAGGGCTCTGCCGACTTTCCAGGAACTTCTTTTCGGCTGTTGCCAAATCAGCCCCACGGCTGCCGCTCCATATGAATGGAGACTGATCATCGGGCGATCGGCTTTGAATGAAGAAGCTGACTTCTGAGGTAGCGGATGATATGCACACCTGAACCCTTACGTCCCGGCCGATCGCCTTTGCCATGCGGAGCGAAGAAGCCGCCAGGTCAGCGACGGTGATGCCTGAGACGTGGTTCACGCGGCCACCTTTCCATCTACGGCGGGGGCCGTAGCGTCGAGGGTGTCGAGATCAAAGAGGGTGGGGGCGGTGACGTCGGCTTCGGCGATCTCGCAGTAGCCGCCGGCGCTGCGGAAGTATTCCGGGTTGAGCTCGGTGCCGCCGGCGCGGCGGCCCATCTTCAGGGCCTGGTAGGGGACGGAGCCGATGCCCATGAACGGATCGAACACCAGTTCGCCGGGGGCGCTGTAGCGGCGGATCAGGCGCTCGATGAGATCGAGCTGCAGGGGGCAGACGTGGTTCTCCTGATTGCGGCGGCTCTGCTCGCTGTTGAGGGTGTTGATGCGCTGGATGTCGGTCCAGATGTCCGGGTTGCGGGAGACCGGCGGGAACAGCATGAAGCTGCTGGGCAGGTGATTGGTGGCCTCCAGCGCCTTGGCCAGTGCGACGTGGGCCGGGTGGTCGTAGCGGGCGGTCTGGCCGTGCAGCAGCCACAGGCGTTTGATTTCGGCATGCGGCAGGTGGCGGAGGACCTCCGGGTCGAGCAGGCGGTTGCCGCTGGATTTCCAGACGCCGGCGGCATCGAGCTGCCAGTCGGCGCGGGTGTAGTCGGCCTTGTCCTTCGGGACCGGCTCGTCGGCGTAGCCGTTGCTGCAGTCGGTGGGGAGCTTGCGGAAGACGAGGACGTATTCCGGCATGCCGGCGCCCATCTTGGTCCCGTCGCGGGAATTTTCCGTCCAGCCGAGGCGGTAGGTTTGGTTGTTCTCCCGGACCACGTCGGTGTCGACGGTGATGCGGGCCATGAAGACGAAGCCGTGTTTCAGGAAGCAGGCGGTGACCTTATCCGAGAAGGGCGAGACGGTGGGGGAGCCGTGGCCGGTGACCTTGGCAAACAGGATCCGGTCCTTCACGTGGACGGCGCAGATCCGGCCGGGCTTGAGGGTGCGGAGGAGCTGGGGAACCAGGTGGTCCATCTGGGCGAAGAAGCCGGCGTCGCCCGGGTTGTGGCCGAAGTCGTTGAAGGTGGGGGAATACTCATACTGGTTCCCGAAGGGGATCGAGGTGAGCTGGAGGTGGTGGCTGTCGTCCGGAGTCTGGAGGAGTTCCAGGACGCAGTCATTGTGGGCGATCTCGAAGCGCTGGCCGCGCAGGGCGGTGCGCTCGGCGCCGTCGACGAGGGAGCGGGCAAGTTCCATGGTGAGGGTGGAGTTGAGGCGGTATTGGCGGAGCAGGGCGGTCTGGCGCTCGACCAGCGCTTCGTGACGGGACCACTTGCCCTGCAGGACGGAGACGAGCGCATCCTCGCTATCCATGTAGATGAGGTGGATGTGGACCTCCTGCGGCTGCTGGAAGCGGTGGATGCGGTGCACGGCCTGGATCAGGTCGTTGAACTTGTAGCCGACACCCAGAAAGATGGCGTGGGAGCAGTGGCGCTGGAAATTGCAGCCGCTGCCGGCGAGCGAGGGTTTGGTGGCGAGAATCCGCGGGGCGACCCCGGCGCCCTTTTTCCGCTTCACGCTGCGAAGCTCCGGGGCGAAGGGGGTGGTACCGGAGCCGAAGCCGATGATGAGTTCCTCCCGCTCCTCCATGTCCTGCTTGCCGAAGACGGTGCGGGCGGTGTCGCCGAAGACGTGTTCGATCTCCCGGCGCTCGTCCTCGAGATCGTGCCAGAGCAGCCAGTTGAGGTGATCGGGATGGGCCGCAATCAGTTCCCGGGCGGCGAAGACCCGTTGCGCGATGCTCTCGCGCTTGGCGTGGGCGGTTTCCACCAGGCCCTGCGACTGGTCGAGGAAGAGCTGCGACTGGCCCCAGCTGTCGGTCTGCTTCCAGGCCTCGCGGTGATTGGCATCGAGCCGGTGCCAGTGGATGTGGATTTCCGGCAGGTCGTAGCCGTGGTCCGGGTAGCCGAGGTCGGAGGGCTTGGTCAGGAATACGGACCAGCTGGCCAGCCAGTGCCAGAACTGATGCTCCATGTGCGGGTAGAGCGTCAGGTTGCCGGCCTTTTTCGGATCGCGCTGGAAGAAGCGGGTCAGGGCCTCGCCGGTGTCCATGATGCCGAGGAAGCCGCCGTAGTGGATCAGCTCCTTGTAGCGGTTCGGGCTGGGCGTGGCGGTGAAGACGAAGCGATACGGGATGCCAGCGAAGAGCGGCAGGAAGGTCTGGTAGGTCTTCGACCCGAAGGAGCGCAGGATGCTGGCTTCATCGAGACCCGCGCCCTTGAACAGGCTGAGGTCGATCTTGCCATCGCGGATGGACTCGTAATTGGTCAGGAAGATCCGGCCCTTGGTGGCCAGCACCTCGGCGGTGGTGCGGACGAAGTGGACCGGGATGCCCATGGCGGGCCCGTCGCTCTTCGTAAACTCCTGGCGGACGCCGAGGGGGGCGACCATGAGGAACCGGCCGCCGGTGTGCTGGGCGACCCACCAGCCGAGTTGGAGGTGCATGCGGGTCTTGCCCAGGCCGAACTTGGCGAAGATGGCGCAGCGGCCCATGCGGATCGCCCAGCTGCAGATGTCGACCTGGTGCGGGTAGAGCGAGGCGTTCGGGTCCGAGGGCGGCTCGAAGCCGCAGGCCTCCGCGGTCGGGATCTTCGACTTCAGGAAGTCGAGGTAGTCGACGTAGCGGGGCAGGACGTAGGAGGGGAGGTTCATGCCGCTTCCAGCCGGTTGAGTTCCTTCAGGGACGACTGGAGGTCCCGCAGAGTAGCCTCGCAGTCCTCGAAGGCGTGGTGGGGCCGGGGGGCCGGCTTGGTGCCGGGGAAGGCAACATCCCAGATGGTGCGAGTGTCCCGGGACCGGTTGTATTTCCACGGCAGCTTCTGTCCGTTCTGCCAGAAGAAGTGATCCAGCAGCGGCCGGTCAAAGTCCGGGCCCTGCATCCATACGCGGTCCGGATCTAAGCGGGCGAAGAAGCCCATGATGTGGACCATGCAGTCCTGCAGGGAGTGCTCTCCCAGCGAAACGGGCAGGCTGCCGCAGCGGGTGTGGAAATCGATCGTGTCCGCGCTCACCGTCCGGCCGGCGGCCAGCTGTGGCAGGATCTGAGGAAAGAGGATCAGATGATCGACCACCTGAAAGGTGCTGCGCTCGAAAGCGAGCATGGCGATCTCGGTGATCACGCCGTGGTTAGGCGGAGTGTCGAGCGTCTCGGTGTCAAGGATGATGGAGAAATTGGACATGGTTAGGCAG
>JAQGPE010000808.1 GCA_028293225.1 Akkermansiaceae bacterium
CTCGTCGATTGCGAGGTTCGTGTTCGAGACCGGCCATGTGGTAAGGTAGACCCGGCAGGCGTTGTTTCCGTCCTGTAAGACTGAGTCGGCGGTGGCGAGGGCGCCGAGGGTGACCGGGATGCCGGCGAGCAGGCGGCGGGTATAGGCGACCGGAGCCGGGGTGCGGCGGGGGAGGACCATGGCCAGGGTGAGGCCGAGGTACATGGCGCCGGGGAAGGTATGGGTGACGAAGCTGAAGTTCGAGTTCACCAGGGTGGCGGTCAGGCCGGCGAGGCCGCCGATGACGGTGGCGTCCGCGGCGAAGCGGGGGCTGCGGGCGTGCTCATCCTTCATCATCAGGCCGGCGACTCCCGTGAGGCCCGTGGTCATGATGGCGAGGACCACCAGACCGGCCCCGAGCCAGCCGTAGTCGACGGCGGTCTGGAGGACCTCGTTGTGGGCGAAGTCGTCATTGGTGGGCATTTTCCCATCCTGGGCGGAGGGATCGGAGTTCCAGGACGAGTACTTCCGCCAGCCGAAGGAGCGGCTGCCGCCGCCGGTGAGCGGGTGGTCGGCGCTGACGCGGAGGGCGATGCCGTAGAGGACCAGGCGCGAGCGGTTGTCGGCGAAACCCTGGGCGCTGGCATTTTCCACGCCGCGGGCGGACTCGAAGGATTTCAGCATCCAGGAACCGGCGAGGCCGCCGAGAACCAGGAACAGGAGGGGCAGTAGGGCGAGCAGCCGGAGCCACTTGCTGCGCTCGCGCAGGGCGATGAGGAAGGCGCCGACGGCGATGACCTCGGCGGCGGCGGCACAGCCGACCAGACCGCCGCGGGACTTGGCGAAGGCGATGCAAATGCCGAAGAAAATGATGCCGAGGGCCTGGAGAATGCGCTCGGCGAGGCGGTCCTTTGCGAAAAGGAGGCGGGCGGTCAGCAGGGCGGCGCCGACGGCGGCGAAGTCCGCCAGGTGATTGTAGTGGCCGAAGAAACCGGACGGGAAGGTGGAAGGGCGGCTGGCGAAAGGCCACGAAAAGTCCGGATCGCTGACCTGGAGCAGGACGACCACGCCATTGGCAATGCCGAGGAGGGCCAGGCCGCCCATGAGGAGCCGGCCGGTTTTGCCCGCGGGCTGGAGGAGCAGACCGTAGACGAAGCAGAGGATCATGCCGCCGACGAGAAGAGCGTCGGAGCGGGCGAACTGCTTCACCGGGCTGTGGGCGCAGGCGTAGAGCGTCCAGCCCCAGGCGGAGGCCAGCAGCAGCGAGCAGAGCCAGGCGCCCCAGCCGCGTTCGCGGAGCTGGCGGAAGCCGGCGAGGGAGAGGAGGACGGCGGGGGCCAGGACCACGAGGGCCGGGCCCCAGGAGTAGTCGACGGTCTGGCCGCCGAAGAGGACGGCGAGAGCGAGTGCCGCCACGAAGAGGATGCCTGCGAGCGCTTGCATGAATGAGAAGATCAGTTGAGACGGTCCGTCACTTCGCGCCCTTTCCGAAGAGCACCGCGGGGATGGTTCTCAAGATGATCTTCAGGTCCAGCCAGAGCGACCAGTTATCAATATAACGGAGATCCATTTCCACCCACTGCTCGAAGCTGGTGATGGTATTGCGGCCGCCGGCCTGCCATTCACAGGTGATGCCGGGCTTCACGCTGAGGCGGCGGCGGTGGGCGGATTTCTCGAAGGCTTCGACTTCGTAGAGCGGCAGCGGGCGGGGTCCGACCAGGCTCATGTCGCCTTTGACGACATTGATGAGCTGGGGGAGTTCGTCGATGCTGACCTTGCGGAGGAAGGCGCCGAGAGGGAAGACCCGGGGGTCGTGCTGGAGCTTGAAGACCGGGCCGCCCATTTCGTTGCCGTGGTCCTCTTTCACCTGGGCGAGGAGTTGTTCGGCGTTCGGCACCATGGTGCGGAACTTCCACATGTAGAAGGGCTTGCCGTAGCGGCCGGCGCGCTTCTGCTTGAAGAATGGCGAGGCGCCGGGGCTGGCGAGGCGGATGCCGAGGTAGACGACGATGAAGGGGACGATGAGCAGGAGCAGCATGGCGCCGGCGGCGACGCGGTCGAAGACGCCCTTCATGAACAGCTCCCAGGACAGCTCCGGGGTGGAGCGCAGGACGAGCATCGGCTTGTCGCCGACGACGTCGAAGGTGGGGCGGGCGATCTGGGTGCGGATGAAGGCGGCGGAGATCCAAGCCTCGACGCCCTGGAGTTCGCAGGCTTCCACGGCGGTGGCGACTTTTCCGAACTCGGTGCCCTTTGGCGAGAAGACCACGCGGCCGACGGACTGGGTTTTCAGGAGGGCGTAGAAGTCCTCGATGCAGCCGTTTTCCAGATCGAAGTGGCCGACGACGACCCACTCGCGCTTCACCTCGCCATCGAGCTCGTCGAGCAGGGCGGCGGTTTCGGCGGGGGTGCCGGCCATGACGACGCGCTCCTTGGCGTTGTCGTCGATGTCCTGCATTTTCAGGTAGTTCCGCAGCAGGCGATCGCGGAGGAAGATGAACAGAAAGACGAAAAAGCCGCCCACGCCGAGGACCAGGCGGCCGTTCTCAAGGCGGGCGAAGAGGGCCATGAGGCTGACCACCATGGCCATGACCGCGAGGCCGCGGAAAAGCTGGGAAAAGGCGGTGAAGCTCTGCTTCGAGCGCAGGCGCTGGTAGAAGCCGAAGAACTCCAGGCAGAGCGGGGTGAAGGGCACCACGATGAAGAGCACCCAGTACATGCTGCTCAGGCCGCCGACCTCGGTGGCCGGGGCATTGGCCAGGCTGCGCAACGGGGCGCGCAGGAAATCGGCCACGAAGAACGCCAGCCATACCAAGGCAGCGTCTCCTAACTGGAGGCGCTGGATGGAGAATGCTTCTTTACGACCAACAGCCATCGATCAGGGGGGTGAACAACGTCGCGGCCATCAAAGCGGGAAGCCCGGCGACAGGCAAGGGGAAGCTCCATCCCCTCCGTCTTCAGGGAGGGGGGAAATCGCGCCGCCCCAACTTTCCGGCGAAACCGTCACACACGGCTGACCACCAGATGCCCGCGGTGGCGGCGGAGCGCGGACCATGGGTGAGAAGGGCGGCCGCGTGGAGCAGGGCGATAAGGACGGCGCGCGGGGCGCTGTGCTCGCGGTTCAGCTGCAGCCAGACGTTGTTGCGGACCTCATAATAAAGCTTCCAGCCGCCGAGACCGGGCTCGAACCAGAACTCCTTCCCCATCAAGCGCCAATGGCGCAGCCCGGTGGCAGAGGGATGGTCGAGGACGGAGTCGCGAACGGCTTCAAAGCTGAAGCCGGCGGCGGCGAGGCGGTGCGGATATTCCTCATCCTCGCCGCGGATGAAAAGGTCTCCGAGGATGGGGCCGGCGGCCTCGCGGGCGGCACGGGGGACGAGGGCGCCGGTCCAGGAGACGCGGCTTGCCACGATGGCCGGGCCGGGCCACTCCGCCGGGGAAGTGATCGTTTTCCAGGCGCCGTCCGGCATTTTCACCGGCAGGGGCCACGAATAGGCGCCGCTGCGGGGGTCGATCTGGAGGCTGTGGCGGACGGTGGCGCCGCCGTGCCAGTCGGCGACCAGGGCGGCGAGGGCATCGGGGCGCGGCCAGGAATCGTCATCGAGGATCCAGACCGCATCGGCGCCGAGTTCGAAGGCCTTTTCCATCGCAGCCTGGACCGCGCCGGCGTTGCCGAGATTGTCGCCGGTGTTGACCACGTGGAGGGCGGGCCACTCGAGAGCGGCGAAGGCCTCGCGGGAGCCGTCGGTGGAGGCATTGTCCCCAGCGACCACCAGATCGAGAGGGCGGGTTTGGTGGCGAAGGCGGTCGAGGCACTGGAGGGCCACCTGCTTGCGGTTGAAGCTGGAGAAAACGGCGGCGATGACGGGGGGCGGAAAAGAAGCGCTCATCATCGTCATCGGTCCTGGGGCGGGGGGAGCGGAGCGGGGATCCAGAGCTTGCGGAAGCCCTTGAGGGACTTGGCGGCGAGCCAGAGGAGGCCGTCGCTGAGCCCGTTGAGGTAGGGGTCCTCGAAAGGGGTGAAGCCGTAGGCGCGGCGGATGGCACGGGACTCGATGTGCTGGCGTTCCGCGGCGAGGATGGCGTCGAGATCGCGGCTGGCTTTCAAGT
Organism: Akkermansiaceae bacterium; assembly: GCA_028293225.1. Classification (GTDB taxonomy): domain Bacteria; phylum Verrucomicrobiota; class Verrucomicrobiia; order Verrucomicrobiales; family Akkermansiaceae; genus Haloferula. The sequence continues at coordinate 4,090 of JAQGPE010000808.1, forward strand.
GGCGCATGGAGGCGTTGTCGCCGTGGAGGCGGAAGTCGGCGAGGACGGCGGGAATCGGCGCGAACGAGAGGCCGGCGGCATCGAGGCGGGCGTATAATTCGCCGTCCATGACGTAGCGGAAGTCCTCGCGGAGCAGATGGCCGGCGGCGGTGACCGTGGCGCGCCGGTAGAAGGCGGCGGTGGAGGGGACGTAGCAGGAGTGGTGGACGTGGATGAAGCGTGACCACGGCGGCATCTTGATCCGGCGGATGAAGGAGCCGTCCTCCGCGACGAAATCGAAGCTGCCGTAGAGGACATCGGCGGCGGGATGGGCGGCGGCGAACTCCTTCACCGCGCGGAGGGCGCCGGGTTTCAGGCGATCGTCGGCATTCAGCCACATCACGAAGTCGCCGGTGGCCTGGGCGAAGCCCTTGTTGATGCCGTCGGACATGCCGCGGTCGGGGCCGGGAATCCAGCGGGTGTGCGGGTAGCGGGCGGCGATGGCGGCGGAGTCGTCGGTGGAGCCGCCGTCGGCGATGAAGTGTTCGAAGGTCGCGCCGGCCTGCTCTTTCACGCTCTCCAGACACTCCGCGAGGAAGCGGCCGTGGTTGAGGTTCGGGGTGACGATGGTAAAATCCATGAGAGGGGGCGGGGAAGACAGCGTGGGTGCTTCTGATCCTGCTTGCCATGGCTGGCGGCCAAGCTCAAGCCTGCCGCGTGCTCCGGTTTCTTCCCGCCTGCGGATTCATCCTCGCCATGGTGGCGTTGAGTCTCACTTCAAGAGCCCTGTGGCTGCATCGCTTCGAAGCCGTTCCCGGGGTCCAGCCGCTGGTGCTGAACCACCATCCGGAGGAGGTCGCCGAACTGGTGCGGGGGGCGGTGGAACTGCCGAAGAAGAGCGGCGAGGGGCTGGGCCTGACCGCCGGAGCGGTTCCCGCGCAGGTGGTCTATCAGTGGCAGGGGCTGCCCTCGAGCGAGTATGTCTCGATTGCGACCGAGGTGGGCTGCGAGGGCCTGGAGCTGGGCCGCCAGTATGACTGGCAGGACGGGCGGATCTTCGTGATCTGGGTCGATGAGAAGGGTGGGCTGCTGAAGGATTTCCTGTCGATCTGGTCGGGGCGGGGCGACCGGAAGATGAGGGTCCATGACGTGATCCTGCCGATCCGGCGGCAGGGCGGGCTGCCGAAGCTGGTGATCGAGAACCTGGGCAGCAGCGGTCACATGACCGTGAAATTTCTGACAGTGCAGCCGGTGCGGGAGCGGGCGGGGGTGCGCTGGGCGGGGGCGGGGGTGCTGGTGGCGTGGCTGGGAGTGCTGAGCTGGGGCGGACGGCGCTGGATCGTGCGCGGGCGGGCGATTTCCTTCTGGAGGGTGGTCGCGGCGGCGGGGCTGTGCATCGGCTTTACCTGGTACGCGGCGTTTCCCGGGCCGTGGGTGCCGTTGCGGCCGCTGCTGGGGCGGTTTGCGGTCGTGCCGGTGGCGATTCCGGAGCCGCCGGTTGCTCCGGCGCCGTCACCCGGACCGCTGGCGGCGGGCGGAGGGAAGGAGGGATCTCAGGAGAAAGCGGCCGAGCCGGGGCGGCCTGAAGCGGGGGCGGCGGTGGTGGCGAAGGCTCCTGAGCCGCCGGCATTTCCGGCGGAGGCCAAGGGACCGCCGGCCAAGCTGGCGGGCGGGGCGCTACGGTCGTTCATGTATTACCTGCCCGGGCTGAAGATCTGGGTGCACTTCCTGGTGTTTGCCGGGATGGCGGCGGTGCTGGCGTTTCTGACCGGGTCGCGCCGGGCGGCGTACGTGGCGGGGGCGCTGGGGTTTGTGTCGGAGTTCTGCGAGTGGGGCTATGGCTTTGGCGTCGACTGGGGGGATGCCGGGGACCTGGCGATGGACGCGGCGGCGGTACTGGTGGGGCTGATTTTCTGGAAATATGCGTCGCGGTGGCTGGCGAGGCGCTGGGGGCTACGGCTGGTCTAGTAGCAAACGCCAGGCTGAGTTCCATTATCTTGCGTGCTTTCGCACGGCGGGCTGCCCGGGGTTTCACCCCGGGCTGTCACCCTTCGCCCTTTCAGGGCTCTCCGAGGGGAGGTTCGCGATCTGCCGGATCAGTTCGGCAGCGACCTGCGGGGCGTGCAGGCGGGCACTCCAAGTGGCGGAGATCGCGGAAGGGTCGCGATGGCCCTGCTGCCAGTGGTCCGCTTCAGTGGCCAGGGCGGCGGCGAGGAGGCCGGCGTCCAGCTTTTCGGCGAGGGTGCCGGATTCCTCCGAGACGAACCAGCGATGGCTGGCGGTCATGCCGGCGTCGGTGCCTACAACGCTCGCGCCGGAGCAGAGACCTTCTCCGGAGGCGATGTGGAAAGATTCGTAAGCGGAGGAGCAGAAAACGATCTTAGTGCGATTGAGATGAGCAACGAGCTCCAGGCTGGAGACGTGGCCGTGGAGGATGACACGCCGGGCGACATCGGCAGGAAGGCCGGCGTGCCAAGTCTGGAGCGACTCATCAAGAGTGCCAAACAGGTCGGCGGCCCAGCCGGGATGGGCGATGAGAAACTCCGTGAGCGCTGCGGAGAGAATATCCGGCCGCTTCTGGGGAAAATCCTTCCACCGGCCGATCGCGGTTACGCGATTCTCTTTTGGAGTACCATCCCAGGAGAACCAGGAGGCGATGGGATGCGGGATGAGTTGGACCTTCCGCTCCCATGCCTCGCCACCAAAGCGCCGGCTAAGCTGGCGGAAGCGCCTGACGGCAGGGGGCGAGGGGACCGCGAGCAGATCGGCCAGGGCAAACTGGGCAGCGCGTTCCCTTTCGAAGCGGAAGAGACGGATCGTGTGGCTGTGAACGAACCGGAGCAGGAATCTCGGCAGGGGCCACTTTTCGCGGCGGCTGAAGTACCACATCTGCCGTACCCAGTCCATCCACCCGACCAGGGGACTTGTCACGCCGGAGCTGTCCTGGATGAGGACGAGGCGACAGCCAGCCGCACGAACCGCCGCGGCGACGGGAGTGAGGCTCCGCCAGCTCCAGGTCTGGAGCACCACGGCCTCGGCTCCCTGCTCCCGCCACCAGTCCGCACGAACGAGATCAGAGAGAGGAACGCGAAGAAGATCCGGGGCGTCGTTGGGACGGGGAGCACCGATGAGGATTGCTTTGCTGGAAACGCCGCATGTGACGAGGCCGTGGCTGAGCAAGCCGGTATCACGGGCAAAGAAGGTTTCGTCGCCATCGAAGTCCTGGGGGGCGCAGGTCAGCCATGATCCAAGTGTCGTCACGGCGGGGAGAGTGGCGGCGGGCTCTGATTCGTCAAGCATGGCTGGTGCATTGCAGTCTGGCGTGATCATGACGGCAGGCTCTGATAGGCGCGGTCGAGACGGCCGATGAGGCCTTCCCAGCTCAGTGTGTGGGAGCGGGCGATGGCGCCGGTGGAAAGGGACGGCAGCAGCTCCGGCTCGTCGAGCAGGCGCAGGATGGCCAGGCGGAAACCGGCGACGCTGACCGAGGGGTCGACGAGAGGGACCTTCAGGCCGGAGGTGGCATCCACCGCGGTGCCCATGCCGCAGGCGTCGTGGCAGAGGACCGGCATGCCGGAGGACATCGCCTCCAGTACGACGTGGGGCGTACCTTCTTTGACCGAGCTGTGAAAGAGGGCGTGGCCCTGCTGCATGAGGCGCCGGACCTCGGCGTGGTCGACGCGGCCGTGCCAGACGACGGTGCATGCCAGTTCCTCCGCGAGGGCGAGACAGCGCGATTTTTCCGGGCCGTCGCCGATGACGTGGAGCTCAACGTTTTCCATGCGGGCGATGGCCTGGAGGGCGAGGTGAAGGGCCTTGCGGGCCTCGATGAGGCCGCACCAGACGAGGCGCAGCGGCTCGGTCTCCGCGCGGGTGCGGGCGGCGGCGGCGGGGTCGGGGGTGGCGCCGGTCTCGATCATCTGCTCCGCGGCGGCGTGCCAGAGATTTTCCACCATCTGCTGGTCCTCGCGGGTCACGGCCCAGATCTGGGTGGCGGCGCGGGCGGCGGCGCGGCAGCGCGAGGAGGTGCGCATCTGGATGGCGTTCATCACATTGCGGATCACATGGCGGTAGATGCCGGTGAGGCCGAAGCCGGAGATGAAGGGCCAGGGCAGGGCGGCGGCGCCATTGAGAGGGCCCCAGAAAAATGGGATGCCGAGCTGCCAGAGGTAGCCGGGCTCGCGATAGCCGATGATGGTGAGGTGGTGGACCAGGTCGAAGGGCTGCGCCGCGTGAAGGCGGCGGGCTTCCCGCAGGGCCTGGAGCTGCCACTTCCGGTAGGCGCGATAGTAAAGGAACCAGAGGCCGGGGAGGGCGTGCAGGTCGTGGATGTGCTGCGTGTGTGCATCAGCCTGGACGTGGTGGATTTCCAGGCCGGGCGGGATTTTTCCCTCGCTGCGGGCGCGCTCGATGTCCCTGCCGATGGGGCTATCGCCGGAGAGATCGCCGCAGATGACGGTGACGTCATGGAGCTGCGCGAGGTGCGAGGCGACCTGCCAGCCGACGGCGGCTTCCCCGCCCTGGTAAGGGGAGCAGTAGTAGGCGGAAATGAGGATCCGGCGGCGCATGGGAGAGGGAAGGAGGAAATCAGTTTTTCCACGCGGGGCGGAGGCGGAAAAAGCCTGAAGCGCCGCCGGAGGGCGAAGCGGTCCAGCGCTCCGGGGAGAGAGGATCGCGGGTGAGGGTGAGGCCGGAACTCTGCCCCTCCGAAAGCGGCAGTTCATCCCAGGTCAGCAGATTGGCGCTGTGCTGGACGAAAAGCTCGCAGTCCTGGGTGGAGCGGAGGGTGCGGGTGAATGAGAAATCCGCCCGGCCTGCCCGCGGCGCGAGCCCGGTGAGGGGGCCGGCGTCGCTGACGGTGGGATTTCCGCCGAGAACCCACTCCGTGCGGTTCGAGAGGCCGTCGCCGTCCGGATCGCCGTCCGGGGAGCGATCGGCCAGATCAGGGAAGCCATTGATCCAGGTCGCGAAGGTGAGGGGAACCTTGCGGACGCCGGTGCGGCCGAGGGTGAAGGTGCCGGTGCCGGTGACCTGAAGATTGATGTCCAGGGTGGTGGTGCCGGGAGGAATCATCAGCGGCGGAGTGCGCAGGATGCCCGCCGGACTGCGCAGGAGGTCCGTGACGACAGTTCCGCCGGTTTCGGCATCGATGCGGCTTACACCGCCGGGATTTGCCGAAAGGACCGGACGGAGATTCCAGGCGGGCGAAAGATCGCTTTCGGTGCGGTATTCCACGATCAGTTCGACGATGTCGCCCGGCTGCCAGGGGCCGTCGACCGTGCCGGAGGCGAGGTAGGTGATGGCGGCGGGGTTCGAGCCGGCGATGGCGATGCGCCAGTCATTTCCGGGACCGTTGCCACGCGGGGTGAGGGACTGGGTGACGGTGGCGCCGGCGGGCGGATAGAGGTTCCAAGTGGAGGGAGCGGGGCCGGGGCCGGCGGTGAGAGCCGGATTGCCCGAGACCCAGGTGATGCCGGCGAAGAGATCGCGGGGGCGGAGGTGCGGGGCGAGGACGTTGGCGGCGTAGGCGGCGAGGCGAGTCATGCCATCGGCATCGGGATGAACCTTGGCACCGTCATTGGCGAAGTAGCTTTCCTGGTCGATCACCCCGTCGTTGTCGGCGTCGAGGACGTTGAACCAGTCGAGATGGAGGTAGCGGGGGTCGGCGTCGCAGATGACCTTGATGGCGCTCTTCATATGGACGAGCCAGGCGGAGCGGCTTGGGATGCCGGCGGCGATGGGCAGGACATCGCACAGAATCGGGGTGATGCCGTGATCGGCGAGGGCGTCGCCGATTTCCTTCAGCGTGGCGGCGACCATTTCCACGGTATCTCCGTCGTTGGTGCCTGCCAGGATGAGGCAGGCCTCGGCGTTCGATGCGAGGACGCCGGGGAGGTGGACCGACTGCACGTCGCGGGCGCGGAAGCCGGCGGTGGCGAAGGTGGGGGAGGCGCCATTGGGGACGAGATCGATCTGCTGGCCGAGGTCCGATGACAGGCAGGTCCAGATACCACGTTTGTAGTAGGTGGTGGCGTCACCGGACATCTGCGTGATCGAGTCGCCGAGGAGGGCGACGCGGGTGAACGGCGGGATCTCCGCCGCGGCGGGAAGGACCGTGGCCGCCATGAGGGAGCCGGTGAGGAGGCGGGGAAGCATGACAGACAGGACGGGAGCCCCCGGGGGGTCAACGGGTGCGCTTTTGTTTGCGCAGCCCGGCGAGGCGGCGTTTCGCTGCGATCGACATGCGATGGAACTCCAGGTCCTCCTCCGACTTGAAGCGGGGGCAGATGGGCCGGGCGGGATTGCCGCCGAC
>JAQGPE010000005.1 GCA_028293225.1 Akkermansiaceae bacterium
TGGCGCAGACCGCAGCGGGAGCTCCCGGCACACCGGCCGGGCCACCGGTCGTCGCCAATCCCCCTCCGACCAGCGACCAGTTCTCGGCGATCGGACAAGTGGCGGGCTCTGTCGGGCCCCTCTCCAATACGACGGTCTACGTCGACCGTTATCCTGCCAATCCGGAGAAGACGCTGATCCTGGCGAGAGCCTCCATCGGCGGAGTCTTCGCTTCCGGCGTGCCCCGGTTTTCCCTGGGAGATGTGATCACCTCACCGCTGGCCCAGTTCGACGGAGTGACTCCGGCGGATCCGGGCTACTGGCGGATCCAGCCAGTTCAGCCGGGAGAGAGCTTCAAAATCAACGGCTCCTCCCAGGTTCCCCTGCCGGTGGTCAACGTCAACGTTGCTGCTTCGACGACCAACTCGACCACGGTCACCGTGGTCACGCCGCTGCCGGCGGAAATGATCGTGGGAGCCACTATCCTCGGCCAGCCGATCACGCGCATTCTGGGTAATACCGTCACCCTCGCGGGAAATGCCAATACGTCCATCGGCAGCGTGACGGCGGTTCCGATCACTCCGGCGACTTCCTACTATTACAGTCCCCATGCGGAGCGGGTTTTCGCTTCGCAGGCCGGCCGCGTGACCATCACCTGGATCACCCGCGCACCCGACTCGAGCGGCAACTATTTTCTGAAAACCGAGGACTTCGCCGTCTCCTCCAATACCACCGCGCCGGTCCGGACCATTTACTGGACCGAGGGTGGCTTCGACGGACCGAAGGTCGCGATCACCGACAATCGGATCACCACGGTCAATCCGGCCTACTACAGCGCCGTTCCGAAAGCGGTGGCGGAAGAGGTCGCGATCCCCGGCAACAATCCCCTCTCTCCCAATCTCAGCACCCTTTCCTTCGACAAGTTCAGCGGCATCGGCCAGCTGCACGCCTACAATGTCGAGGGCCGGATCTTCATCGAGTATCTCGGCAATGTCCGTCTCGGCGGAAACATCTACGAATACATCGGCTCGGATGTCGTGGACATCGTCCGCGTGCCTGAGGCCAACTACAACACGGTTCATCTCGGCAAGGAAATCAGCCCCCACGAGCCGGAGATCAACATCGCCCCGCCATCCGGGGGCGGCACCGCCGCGCAGGCCACCGCCACGGTGGTCAATGGCGTCGTCACCGCCGTGAGCATCCTTGATGGCGGCAGCGGCTATGGCAGCACCGCCCCGATCGTCAGATTCGCCAAGCCGGACAATGGCGTCGCGGCCACCGCCAGCGCCACGGTCTCCCACGGCGTGGTGACCGCCGTCACCTTGAACCAGGGCGGCAGCGGCTATCCGCATCTGACTCCTTCGCCGGTTCTCAGCAGTCTCCAGAACGCCGCCAGCTACTATGGCACCAGTGTCCGGGCCGACTCGACCACGGCTTACTTTGCCGAGCGCGAAACCAGCGCGGAGAATTTCCCCGACAACGGCTCGCCGGCCTCTCAGGACGCGTTCAACAAGGTGGTCTTCTATTGGCTGCAGGAGGGCGCTTTCAGCATCAAGTGGCCGAAGTTCCAGGACCGCTACTGGCTGCGCTGGTCGCCGAATCTTTCCGACTACAGCCACTACACGGTGGACAACGCCGGTGGCTCCGCCGACACCGGCATGCCCTTCACCGACGGCTCGCTGCCGTCCATCGTCTACCAGGATGACCCGGCCCAAAGCGAAGCCGCGATCGATCTGAACACCCAGCGGTTCTATGTGAATTTCGCTCCGAACTCCGACCAGCGCAACCGGTCGCTGCTCAAGTTCAGCGGCAGTTCCTCGGTCTGGTATCTTAATCTCTACAGCCAGGGCCAGGATCGCCAGATCGGCCTGAGTTCCTCCAGCAATACGGCGAACGGGACCACTACCGTCACCGTCGGCAGCACTGCAGGCCTGGAGGTGGGCATGATCGTCACCGGCCCGGGTATTAACGGGTCGGCCACCGTCACCCGCATCGTCGACGGCACTCATCTGGTGCTCTCGCAGGCCCTTCCCAACGGCACCAACAACCTGGTCTACACGGTCCAGTCGGACGGCGACTCCCCCATCAATACCGGAGCCACTGTCGGTACGCGTCTGACGCCGCCCGCCGGACATGAGAACGCCGGCTTCATCTCCGTGGGCACCGGCTACTACCCCGCTGGCTATCTGAACCCCTTCACTGTAGGGGTTCCGGCGGCAAACAAAGGGGCCATCATCCCGGTCAATGCCCGGCCGGACGATCGTCAGCTGACCGTGCGCTGGTTCAAGAAAGTCTCCGCCCCGAGCGCCGATTTCCAGGATCTGTATGTGCCGGGCAAGGTCGGCCGCTACACCATCAGCTACCCGGCCACCACCAGCCCGCAAATCGTCATTGCGCAAGGAATCGGAACCGGGGATCTGTCGGCAGCCGAATCCCAGGGCAGCGTCTATGTTCAGAACGATCCCTCCAAACCCGGCTACAATCCCAACGAGGAGCACGCCTTCCCGCTGGCTCCCCGGGCCTATGCGCTGCGCGACGACCTGAACGTGACCAGCGGCAGCGGCTACACGTCCGAGCCCTTTGTCCTGATGGCCTACACGGACCCCGCCGACAGCCGCCCGGCGATGCACGCCTACAAGGTGAAGCGCACGGATTCGACCTACACCTTCGACTACAAAGCCACCGCCGGCACGCTGCTGGTGAAGCCTTATCCTCTGCCTCTGATGCCGGTTCCCCTGGTGGGAACGGGAACCGACCGCACCTCGAAGGATCTCGAAATCGTCGGCGCGGACGTCCCCGCGAACCAGACCGTGGTGAATACTCCCGCCTACAAGGGCTTCACTTTCAAGGATCGCAAGGGCTTCACCTGGGTGCACCGCGGACCCCACGATGCGGCGGAGCCTCTGTTGTCGATGAAGCTCTACTACCTCAGCCGTGAGGGCTTCTACATCCCGGGTAGCGGCGTGCCGGCGGTCGGCACCGTGCTGCCATTCCTGCGCGCTCCGGGACGCAGCGGCCAGCCACTGAATATCAATGCGATCAACTCCAACACGGATGGCACGCCCGGGCAGATCGACGAACCGCTCACCGTCACCTATCGCCCGGTGTGGCCAACCGGCGCCCCGGAACTGCGGGTGGCGGAAACGCTGACCCTGCCGAAGTTCGGCCTGCCCCAGGTCCGCGGCCAGGCCAGCGCCCAGGTGCTCTATCAGCAGTCGATCGCCAATGCTCCGACCGCCAGTGGTCTCACGCGAAACAGCGTGACCCTCCACGACCCGACCCGGGAAAAGGTCGTGCCGCTGGATGCCGCCACGGTGCAACTCGCCGCGCTGCCGACCGCCATCAAGACCACGGTCTATCAGGGCAAGACCTACTTCCAGAGCCTGCCTCCCCACCTGCAGAAACGCTTTTATCTCGATCCGGTGCGCGGTGCGAAGGGCACGCTGGTCTTCACCGGCGTATTCCACGACGAAATCGCCGGCGACGACTATCTCGACCTGAATCTGCTTTCCGCTTCGGAGGAAGTTCTGCTGAAGGGCCTCGTCCCCGCGGGCAGTAACGACAAGGCGAAGTGGGACACCGCCATTGAGGCGCTCAATACCAAGGTGGAGACCTTCAAGCCGGACCCGGCCCGCTTCGGCTCTTATATCGTCGATACCACCCAGGACGTCGGAGAGAACGACCTGGCCGTCATCTCCAGTCCGAATACCGCGGTCGACAGCTATGCCGTCACCGCCACCGGGCAGGGCTCCGGCTTCGTGACCATGGTCTTCGGCAACGGCGGCAACCCCGACCAGCAGCCCGAGGGAGATCCGGTCCAGGTCCAGGTCTTCAAGATCGCCAGCCAGCTCTACGTCGGCGACCTGAAGGTGATCCAATCGAGCAACCCTCTCGATGAACAGGTGACGCTGCGTCAGAGTGGCGACTTCGCCGGCAAGCCGGAGGACTACGAGTTCGAGTGGCGTTGGACCACCGGCGCCGCCAGCGCTCCGTCCGTCTACAGTCAGGTGATGACCAAGCGCCTCGGCGATGCCACTGCCTCGACGGACCGATGGGTGGTGGTCCGCGATCCCGGCGCCCTGAAGCCGTCCGCCGCTCAATACGCCGCTGCCGGTCCGGCGCTCACCTATCCGCGCACGGAGAACGTTCACCCGGTCAACTACCAGATCGACGCGCAGAATCAGCCGACTTCTGAAGCCGTCGCCGCCACCAGCTATACCGATGCGGAAATCGCTGCCGGCTTTCCTTCGATGGTTCTCAAGTCCAGCACAGGGGTCGATTTCACCAGCGGCGTGCCGGGCGATATCGTCTTCAGCGCCACGGTCGGCAATTTCGATGGCTTCGTGCTGTATGTGAACAGCCGCCCCGTGTTGGCCTACAACGCGCCGGCTCCTCAATTCCAGGCCACCAACGCCAGCGCCGGCCTCACCACCTCTGGATTGCTCCGCCAGTTCAGCGTCGCTCCCAGCTATTTCACCGCCGGACTGAACACCATCGAAGTGGCCGTCTACACGACGGCCGACCCGAATGCGCTGTCCTCGCTCAATTTCATGCTGGAGGCCGCTCAGGAAACCGATGTCGTCAGCAGTGGCGGAGTCTGGCAGACCCCGGCCGATCCATCCGGTAAGAATACCAACATCGCCCTAGTCGGCAGCTCCTCCGAGCTGCCCTTCGGTGGCCCTCAGTTCGTCCTGAACGACCGCTGGTTCACCATGCGCTACCGCCCGAAGGCGGGCACCTCCAGCGTGGCCGACAAGGTCAACGGCGAGTATGTCTATTCCCGCTGGATGCCGCCGCAGTTCGTCGAGGGCTGGGTCAAGCGCGTCCTCGCCGCCATCAACCCCTTCGAGCAGCGCCTGAAGGATCTCTATAACAACGGCGCCAACACCGACGTCAGCCTCATTACCCAGGCGGGCACCCGCTGGGAGGGCGATGTCGCTCTCACGATGGACAACATCAACGATGCGGGCCTGATCGCGATTTACGAAACCGTGCTGAATCGCGCCAAGGGCATGAGCATCGACGCGAATACCAACGATCCGGACTCCAACAACGCCCTCACACTGGCGGCCGGTTACCTCAACGATCTCTACACCATCCTCGGCAACGAGGCCTATGCCGACGCTGCGAATCCGACGATCTCTCTCGATGACCAAACCTCGGTGACCGAGGTCAATACCAGCCGCTTTTCATTCGAAGGCCAGGTGGCCAGTTCGCTTGAAGAGGAATTGGCCATGTTGCGCGGCCGCGACGATTTCGTCAGCCCCGGCGTCGCGACCGCCCCTGCCTACAACCGCCTCTACTGGAACTATACCCATGGTATCAACAGCGGCGAGGTCATCTATGCCGTGAACTACAACGTGAAGGAAAAGGTCGGCAGCAGCACCGCCAATGGCGTGATCGACGAGTCCGACGCCCAGCGCATGTTCCCCCAGGGCCACGGCGATGCCTACGGTCACTATCTCACCGCGCTCACCGGTTACTACCGCCTGCTCACGAGTCCGAACTTCACTTGGACGCCCCGCGCGGAAGCCGTGACGGTGCTCGGCCAGCCGGTGACCGTCGACTACATGGACGAGCGGAAATTCGCCGCCGCGGCCGGCAACGTGGCGCGCACCGCGGAGCAGATCTGCTCGCTCGTCTACCGTGAGACTTACAAGGACGATCCGGCCCTGGGCTGGGCTTCCTACCGCGACACCAAGGGCACCAATACGCAAACGGGCGTCACCAGCCGCCAGGGTCTCGACGAGTGGGTCAGCCGCAGCAGCCAGGGCGCGCTCTATCACTGGGCCGTGGCGAACGCACTCGTCCCCGATGCAGATACGGTTCACACCGGCATCCAGAAGATCGATCGCACCACGGTGCCGGAAATCAGCCAGCTCGCCACCTCGGCCGGCACTTTCCAGTCGACCATCGACAATGCCAACTCGCACCTGAATCCGCTGGGCCTCAGCCCGGGAGCGATCGCCTTCGACATTTCGCCCGCGGCGATGGTGGCCGGTCAGTCGCAGTTCGAACAGGTCTACGAGCGCACGCTCAGGTCTCTGGTCAATGCCAGTGGAGCCTTCAATCAGGCCGGCAGGATGACCCGCTCGCTGCGCAACCAGGAGAACCAGATCGACGACTATAATACGGTCATCGTGCAGCAGGAGCGCGCCTATGTGAACCAGCTGATCGACGTCTTCGGCCAGCCGTATTCCGGGGATATCGGGGCAGGAAAGACTTACGCCCAAGGCTACACCGGCCCCGATACGGAGCGCTGGTTCATTGTCGACCGCCCTTCGGATCTGGTCGACACAACCGCTCCGGTGAGCGTGACGATGAGGGTTCCCACCAACGTTCGCGGCTTCACCGGTCAGTCGATCAACGACGTGCTCGACAGCTACAACTCCCTCGACACCGTGTCGAAAACGGTGACCGTGACCCCGAACCGCTTCGCCCAGTTCGCCGATGTCATCGGGCTGAATTCTCCGCTGGGCTCCCGCCCGCAGACCGGCGGCCTGCAGAGTGCCTTGCTCGATTCCTACCTCTCCCAGCTATCGCTGCTGAGAGCCGCCAATGACATCCGGGTCAAACAGGCCAACTTCACCCGCCAGGCCGCGGTGTTCCAGGAGGTCATCGACAACCACCGCAGCCAGCTCGACATGTCCGAGGAAACCGGCATCGCCGTGAAGGCCCTGACGACCGCCTCGACAATCATGACCCGTGCGCAGGCTTTCCTCACCATCACTTCGGAGACCTCCTACGAGATCTCCGAAGCCGCCGCGGAATCCCTGCCGAAATCCGCCGGTCTGGCCAATGACGTCACCGCGCCTGTCCGCGGCAGCATCAAGCTCTCGACCGCCACCATCCGCAATGGAATGGCCTACGCCAAGTATGGCCTCATGATCGGCAGCGAGGCCACCAAGGCTTCGGCGGATGTCCTCACCGGACTGCTGAAAAGCACCATCGCGGACATGAATCTCTCGCTGGAAGAACGCCAGCTCGCCTACGAACTGGAGGCATCCTACCGCGATCTTCTCAGCCAGCATTTCGAACTGGCCGAACTCAGTGCGAATCAGATGCGGGCCGACCAGAAGGCCATCAATCTCCGCGCCGAGGGCGACCGCATCCTGAGCGAGCGTGAGGTCTTCCGCCAGCGGGCCGCGGCGGTGATCCAGGGTTACCGAACCAAGGATCTGGGCTTCCGCATCTTCCGCAACGAAGCGCTGGAGCAATATCGCAGTCTCTTCGATCTCGCGAGCCGCTACAGCTACCTCGCCGCCAAAAGTTACGACTACGAAACCGGTCTGCTCGGCACGAAAAAAGGGCAGGAGATCTTCGACAAGATCGTTGCCTCCCGCTCCCTCGGAGACCTGACCGGCGGCGTGCCTCAGTCGACGGTCAGCACCCTGGGAGACGCAGGTCTCGCCGGAACCATGGCTCAACTCAGCGCCGACTTCTCGGTCGCGGAAGGCCGCCTCGGCATCAACAACCCCGACCAGTACGGGACGGTGTTTTCCCTGCGCTCCGAGCTCTTCCGCCTGCGCAACGATCCTGCAATCACCAGCGACGACGACGCCTGGCAGCAAACGATCGAGCAACACGTCGTGGCCAACGTGATGAACGACCCCGATGTCGCCACCTACTGCCGCAATATCAAAAAGCCCAATGGAACCGCGGTGCCGGGCATTGTCATCCCCTTCAGCACCACCATCCAGCACGGCAAGAACTTCTTCGGCCTCGACCTCGCGGCGGGCGACCACGCCTACACGCCGAGCAACTTCGCCACCAAGATCTACAATGTGGGGATCGCGCTCCCCGGCTATGTCGGCATGGACACCTATGCGGCGGGAAATACCAATGGCGCACCTGGCAGTGGCGCGGCCAATGCGCTCAGCTCCACTCCGTATGTGTATCTGATTCCGTGCGGCAACGATTACA
>JAQGPE010000013.1 GCA_028293225.1 Akkermansiaceae bacterium
CACTGCGCGATAAAAAGTTCCAGAAGCATCGAGCCGATGCCATGCCGCCGCAGCGCCACCTCTTCCATCTTCCTTCCCAAGATCGAACCCAGCCAAGAGGGCTTCAACTGCACCGTTTCCTTCACGCTGAAGGCAAGCAGCCGGCCTGAGTCCCGGATCTCTTTATCCGCCACGAGCTCGCCGACTTTCTGCCCGCTCACGAACGCTCCGACCAAGGGCATGGAGGCATTGCCGATCGTCTCAAACCGGACCTCGTGCCCTGAAGGAAGAATCATTCCGCACCCTACCGGACATTTTCCCGGCCACAACCTTCCCGCGCCTTATCTCCACCAAACAACGGACCTATTCGAATAAATCCTTCGATTTCATTGGCTTATTCAAGAGAACCACAAAGCATTCATTGCGCAAAGACCCGATGGCGAGTCCTCTGCGGGATGACGAGCCAGCCAAAGAGTGAAACGAAGAGTCACGGGGCGCAGCCGGGCCGGATCGCTTTTGTCGGTGGCTTCGAGCCGCGCCGCTGCGGCATCGCCACGTTCACTCACGATATCTGTGAAGCCGTCGCCGCCGCCGCACCGGCCGCCGACTGCTTCGCCGGCGCGGTGAATGACCGGGTCGAGGGCTACAAATATCCTCCGCGGGTGCGCTTCGAGATCCTGGAAAAGGACCTCGACTCCTATCGCCGCGCCGCCGATTTCCTGAACTTCACCAATACCGAGGTCCTCTGCGTGCAGCACGAGTTCGGCATCTACGGCGGCACCGCCGGCAGCCATATCCTGGCCATGCTGAAAGAAGTCCGCATGCCGGTGGTCACCACTCTCCACACCGTCCTGACCGAGCCGAATCCGGCCCAGCGCAAGGTGATGGAGGAGCTGATCCTCCGCAGTGACCGGCTGGTGGTCATGGCCCGCAAGGGCGCGGAGATCCTGCGCGACACCTACGGCGTTCCTAGTGCCAAGATCGACATCATCCCCCACGGCATCCCGGACATCCCCTTCGCCGACTCCCAGGTCTACAAGGCCCAGTTCGGCGTCGACGGACGCATGGTGCTGCTGACCTTCGGACTGCTCGGGCCCGGCAAGGGCATCGAACACGTGATCGAAGCGCTTCCCGAGATCGTCCGCCGCCACCCGAACGTCGTCTACATCGTGCTCGGCGCCACCCACCCGCACCTCATCGAGCGGGAGGGCGAAACCTACCGGCTCAGCCTGGAGCGCCTGGCCGAGGACCGCGGGGTGAAGGAGCATGTGATCTTCTACAATCGCTTCGTTTCCGCCGAGGACCTCACCGAGTTCATCGGCGCGACCGACATCTACCTCACGCCCTATCTCAATGAGGCGCAGATCACCTCCGGCACGCTCGCCCAGGTCTTCGGCGCGGGCAAGCCGGTGGTCTCGACGCCCTACTGGCATGCCAGGGAGTTGCTTGCGGAAGATCGCGGCATCCTGGTCCCCTTCCGCGACCCCCAAGCCATCGCCAATGGAGTCTGCGATCTCCTCGACCACCCCGAGCGTCTGGAGAAAATCCGCCACGCGGCCTACGCCATGGGCCGCGAGATGATCTGGCCCGCCGTTGCGGATCTCTACCTGGAGTCCTTCCGCCACGCCCGCGCCGACCGCACCGCCAAGCCGCGCACCGCCTTCGCCGGGTGGACGCTGGCCAGCCGTCCGTATGATCTTCCACCGCTGCGACTCGACCACGTCGCCCGCATGAGCGACGGCACCGGCATCTTCCAGCATGCCATCTTCAACGTGCCGAATTTCCACGAGGGCTACTGCACCGACGACAATGCCCGCGCCTTCATCCTCTGCAATCTGCTGGAGGAACTGGGCGGCGAGCCGCACTCGAAGGACCTGCAGCACCTCTCCGTCGGCTACCTCGCCTTCCTCGCCGCGGCGCTGGACTACCAGACCGGCCGCTTCCGGAACTTCATGAGCCACGGCCGCGAGTGGCTGGAGGACTTCGGCAGTGAAGACAGCCATTGCCGCGCCCTCTGGTCGCTGGGCGTCGGAGCCGGCCGCTCCCACAATGAAGGCTACCGCCGCCTCTGCGTGCAGCTCTTCGACCGCGGCCTCGCGATCGTGGAGACCTTCACCTCGCCGCGCGCCTGGGCTTTCGCCCTGCTCGGCATCCACGAGTATCTTCAGCATGACCCCGACAAACGGGAGACCCTGATCGCCCGGGAAAAGCTTACCAGCCTGCTGGTGAATCTGTGGAAGAACTGCGCCACGGAGAACTGGCCGTGGTTCGAGACCTCCGCCACCTACGACAACGCCCGTATGTCGCAGGCACTGATTCTCAGCGGCAGGAACATGCCCCACCCCGGAGCCCTGGAGATCGGGCTGAAATCCCTGCGCTGGCTGGCCTCGATCCAAACGACCCAGGACGGCCACTTCCGCCCCATCGGCAGCAATGGCTTCTACGTGAAGAACGGCGCCCGCGCCGACTTCGACCAGCAGCCGGTGGAGGCCCAGGCCATGGTCTCGGCCTCGCTCGATGCCTTCCGCATCACCCAAGACCCTGCCTGGAACCGCGAGGCCAAGCGCGCCTTCGAGTGGTTCCTCGGCCGCAATGACCTCGGCGTACCCCTTTACGACTCCCGCTCCGGCGGCTGCAGCGATGGTCTGCACCGCGAGCGCATCAGTGAAAACCAGGGCGCGGAGTCAACCCTCGCCTTCCACCTCGCCCTTGCCGAAATGAACTACGCCCAACACGCGCTCATCACCCCCCAGATTGCCTCCGTATGAGCGCCATCCCCCTGCATCGCCATCCCATCACGCTGCTGCCGGAAAGCGCCCGCGTGATCATCCGCGCTTTCATCCCGTCCAACAAGGAGCGCGTCGCTGCCATTATTGGCCGCGCTCTGGCTCTCTCGGAGGATGAGGCCGAAAAAGAGCTGGCCGAAGTGATCGAGGAGTTCGGCTCACGTCATTTCGACATCCACTCGCTGCTGCGTCGTCACTACCTGTTGATCCACCCGCAGATCTTCACCCAGCGCCCCATTTCAGAGGCGCGGCAGTTGCTGCTCGGCGCGCTCTTTTCCGGCGAATACGCCCTGGAGTCGGCGGCGCTGTTCAATCCCTCCATCGTCCCCCATCCCGACCAGGGCGGCGTGCCCGAGGGCGGGCTGCGCTTCATCATGAGCCTGCGCGCCACCGGTGAAGGCCACATTTCCTCGATCGAGTTCCGCAGCGGCCTGATCGCCCCCGGGGGCGGCATCACGCTCGATGATGTCTCCCGCTACGTGACCATGCCGGAGGTGGTGCCGAACCCAACCTATCTCAAGAAAAGCTTCATCCTGAAGTTCAAGGAAATGGGCTTCGAAAACGAGTTCGTCGATGCCCTGATGAAACCCCTCGGCAATGAGTTCTCCCGCAGTGATCTCCTCAAATCCGTCGGCACCGTCCGCCACGAAAACCACCCGAACACCCACGAACTGAAGGTCACCCTGGAGTGCATCCAGTGGCTGGCCGACTCCAACTACGAGTTGCGCTTTTTCTCCAGCTTCGGCATGAGCGAACGGATCATCTTTCCGGTTTCGCCAAACGAAAGCAACGGGATCGAGGACGCCCGCTTTGTCCGCTTTACGGAAGACGACGGCTCGGTGATGTACTACGCCACCTATACCGCCTACAATGGCCGGGCGATCCTGCCGCAACTCATCCAGACCCAGGATTTCCTGCACTTCCGGGTCGTCACGCTGAACGGCACCGCGGTCCAGAACAAGGGCATGGCGCTCTTTCCGCGGCGCATCCACGGCCGCTACGTGATGCTGTCCCGCCAGGACGATGAGAACCTCTTCATCATGTTCTCCGACAACGTGCACTACTGGAGCGACCCCCAGATGCTGATGCGTCCCGCCGAGGCGTGGGAGTCGGTGAAAGTCGGCAACTGCGGCTCACCGATCGAAACCCCGGCCGGCTGGCTGGTCATCACCCACGGCGTCGGCCCGATGCGGAAATACTGCATCGGCGCGGTCCTGCTCGATCTCGATGACCCGTCCAAGGTCATCGGCCGCCTCCGCGAACCGCTGATTTCTCCCCAGGGCAACGAACGCGAAGGCTACGTGCCCAATGTCGTCTACAGCTGCGGCTCCCTGATCCACGGCGACCAGGTGATCCTGCCCTACGCGATGAGCGACAAGGCCACCAGCATCGTCAGCATTTCCGTGGCTGATCTCATCGACAGGCTCATCGGCTGAAAAAGCATCTCCGGAGCAAAGAATGTGACGAATGCGACACGCGGCTATGAGATTGCCGCCAGGTCAAGGACAAGAAAAAGTGAGACACATGCGCGAAGCCTCCCGTAATCTCGCGGCATGACTCCCGCAGCTCTCGGCTTTGCGATGCCCCCTGAATGGTCCCCCCAGGAAGCCGTCTGGCTTTCCTGGCCGGTCGATGATCCGCGCCATTGGGGCGGCGCCAAGCGCGACCTGATCTGGGCGAAGTTCGCGGAAATCGCCGCGAACATCAGCCACTTCGAACCCGTGCGCATCAATGCCCCGGGCAAGGATCACGCCGCCATTGCCGCCATCTGCAACAAGGCCAGGGCCGTGCCGGAGCGGGTGCAGCTTTTCGATCACCCGCACAATGACGTCTGGTGCCGCGACCACGGTCCGATCTTCGTGAAGAATCGCGAAACCGGCGAGGTCGCCATCACCGACTGGGGCTTCAATGCCTGGGGCGGCAAGTTCCCGCCCTACGATCTGGACAACGCCATCCCCGCCCTCATCGCCGCGACGCTGGGCATGAAGAAATTCGCCACCACCATGATCCTGGAAGGCGGCGGCATCGAAATCAACGGCGCCAACCAGCTCCTGACCACCGAGGCGGTACTTCTTAATCCCAACCGCAACCCGGCTCTCAGCCGCGGCCAGATCGAACAGAAACTCCGCGATGGCCTCGGCGTGCAGGACATCTTGTGGCTGGAAAAAGGCATTGAGGGAGACGACACCGACGGCCACATCGACGACCTCGCCCGCTTCGTGGCGGAGGACATCATCATCGCCTGCGTCGATCAGGACACCGGCTCAGGAAATCACGCGGTGCTGGCGGACAATCTCGCCCGGCTCAAGAACTTCCAGACCCCGCGCGGCCGCACCTTTGAACTGGTGGAGATCGCCCTGCCTGAAGCCTGCGAAGTCCCCGGTTGGCGGCTGCCGGTACTACCTGCGTCGTACGTCAATTTCCTGATTGTGAATGATGGCGTGCTGGTGCCCACCTTCCGCCAGAAGCGCAATGACGAGCGGGCGCTGGGAATCATCGGCGAACTCTTCCCCGGCCGTGAAGTCCGCGGCATCGACTGCCTGGATCTGGTCGAAGAGGGCGGCACGCTGCACTGTATTTCCCAGCAGCAGCCAGCCTGACGGAAGACAGGGCCCCGGGATCAGGACATCTGTTTTCAGGAAGCAGGGCATCGGGGTCATCCAGGCCCGGATGCCGTCTGCTGAAGCTTAAATTGGGGGCAGGCGCAACAGATGCGCTGAGATCCATCTTCAGACCCGCGCCCATTTTACGTGAGGTGCTGGTTTTTACGCATCCGCAATATTCTTCGCCGACGTGTCGATCTTCACAAATGACTATCAACAAATCGATTGCGACACAAACGCCACTTCCGCCCGGGCAATTATAAAAACAAAATGAAAGAAGCCTCTAAACCTCTCGCACCCGGCGGACCGTTATATCCAAATGCCCGACGTCCAGACAACCCAAGCCCCGGTCCGCGACGCGTTCGACGCCCGCGGATTCGGATCGTCAAACATGGATGACCCCGCCCTGGCCGCCGCGTTTGCTGCCGCAGACCGCGAAGCCGGGCAGGCATTGGAAAATTTGTCTCCACCGGAGAGCCGAGGTGTAGTTTGGGAGGACTCCCTTGGCTTTCCGGATGGGGACTTGAATGAGGTCGATGAAGGCCTCGCCGACTCCGATATCGAGGACTACTGTGCGGAGATCGTCTTCTGGCTCACCGATTTCAGCGATGCCGAGGAAGGCCTGTCGAACTGGACGGTCTTCAGCGAGCATCATGCGGCCTGACGGCCACGACAAAACACTTTCATAGGTTGCGAGAGGAAGTTGCGGTTGGATTGATTCCCCCCGGATTGCCAGATCCCGTGTGCCCCCCGGCCTGCGGGATCTGGTCCCTCCGGGGAGGAACAGCCGGACCACCAAAAAATTCGAACCAGACCGCCGGCGACGGTGGAGGAGAAAACAAACCTGTTTATGACGAATACGACGATGCCCTCTGGAGTGAAGATCACCGATCGCGTGACGGGTCGTGGCGCCTGTGCCGGACCCAAGGCCGAAGTGACGGCCCACGTGCGGATTTTCCTGAACCAGGGGGAGGAGGTTTTTGCCGCGCACAGTGAGCAGGAGCACATCATCCATCTCGGCAAGCGCCACACCATCGCCGGCCTGCGCAAGGGCATCGAAGGCATGTGCGTCGGCGGCGTGCGCGACATCGAAATCAGCTCCCACCTCGCCTACGGCGAAAAGGGCGTCCCCGGCATCATCCCGCCGGACGCGATGCTGCGCTGCGAAGTGCGCCTTCTGAAGGTGCGCGAACTGGCGGAGGTTTGATTTGAAGCTCCCGGCCGCAAAGCCGCATTCATTTCATGAAGCGCCAGGGGCGCGACCTATACCAGCATGGGGTGACTGAGTGGAGCGAAGGAGCCCCATCACCTATCGCGATGGAATCGCGCCCTCCGGTCGCTCGCAACCGCCCCCGGCACGCGGGACGCGCCATTCCATCCCCGCCACTCCTTTCGATCTCCAACGAGCAGCGCGAGGAGCCCGCCCCCCTTCAAAGATCGTCATCCGCCACGTCGTCCCCAAAGGCCAGCCGCTTGCGCTTCGGCCTGCCACAACGCCGGTCTTCCGCGTCCTCCACGCCATTCCTCAACCAGGCCAGCTGCCGCAACGCCTCACCATCCACGGGCCCCGTCAACGCATCGATGATCGTCGGCTTGCCTTCCCGGTCGCGCATGATGTTGCGGTTGTGGAGATCGCTCACCAGCCACGGCGTATCGTTCACATGAATGATCGCCACCGTCCGCGATAGCCCGGAAAACAGCGGCACCTCCCCCAGCACCGCCTCGATCGCCACCGCCCGGTCTTTCTCAAAGTTCC
>JAQGPE010000034.1 GCA_028293225.1 Akkermansiaceae bacterium
GACAGTGCCTTGGGCGGGAGAAAGGCTCAGCAGGATCGGACCGGGCGGCTGCTGCTGCGCATAGCCATCGACCACCAGCCGCTCGCCTGCGGCGAGGGGGCCGGCCGCAGCCAGGAATGCACAGGTCCACCAATGAGAGGAGGGTTTCATGGAGGTAGTGACAATGTATTCCTCCAATGTGGTTTAAAACACAAGAGAATTCCATGTCTCAATTCCTTACTACTTCCTGAAAGTCTGGACGATGAGTACGATCGCGCCTGCCAGAATCCCCCAGAATGCCGAGCCGATCCCATGCATCGACAGGCCGGAAAGAACGACGAAAAAGGTCACTACGGAGGCCTCGTGGTAGGTCTTTTCCGCCAGGGCGGCGGTCATCGCGTTGCCGATCGTGACCAGCAGCGCCAGACCCGCGACGGTGATGACCAGGGCGTGGGGAAAGGCGATCAGCAGGGCCGCGACGGTGGCGCCGAACAGGCCGATCACGCAGTAGATCAGGCCCGCGCAGATGGGAGCCCAGTAGCGGCGCTTCGGGTCCGGATGAGCCTCGGGGCCGACGCAGAAGGCGGCGGTGATGGCGGCGAGATTCAGGGCGAAGGCACCGAAGGGGGCGAAGAGGAAATTGGCGATGCCGGTCCAGCCGATGACGCGGGATACCTTCGGCTCATAGCCCGCCACGCGCAGGGCGGAGACGCCGGGAAGATTCTGCGAGGCCATCGTGACGATGAAGAGCGGGATCGCGACGCCGATCAGCGCGCCGGTGGTGAACTCGGGCTTGGTGAAGACGGGCCTGGTGATCTGCCACGGCACGCTTTCAAGGTGGAAGAGCCCTTGGGCGGCGGCGATGGCGATGCCTACGCCGAGAACGATCGGGACGTTCACGCGCGGCCAGAAGCGGCGGCCGGCGATGTAGGCGGCGATCATTCCCAGCACCAGGCCGGGGTTGCCGGGGACGGCGGCGAAGGCATCCAGAGCGAAGCGGGACAGCACCCCCGCGAGCAGGGCGGAGGCCAGCGGCAGGGGCAGCCGGCGCATGATTTTTTCAATGCTGCCGCTGAAGCCGGCGAGGGTGATGAGCGCGGCGCTGACCAGGAAAGCGCCGGTCGCCTGGGCCATCGACAGCTTGCCGTCGTGGGCGGCGGAAACGATCAGCGCGGCGCCGGGGGTGGACCAGGCGACCAGGATCGGCTGGCGGCTGGTGACCGACAGCAGGATGGTCGGGATCCCCATGCCGATGCCGATGGCCCACAGCCACGAGGCGGTCTGTTCCGGCGTGGCGTGGAGATTGGTCGCGGCCTGCAGGATGATGGCGACCGTGCTGGTGAAACCGACCAGCACGGAGACGAAACCCGCGACGAGGGCGGAGAAGGAAAAGTCTTTCAACATCGCGGCGCGGCCGACCGAAACAGATCCCGGCGGGTGTGGCGACCCCGATGTGCGCGGGATGTAAGAGGGGTTGATGGATGTATCAAAAGTGATACACTTTCAGGCGATGGCAGCGCGTCTTCGAAAAGAAAATCCCCACCTCGGAAGTAGCTTCGATGATTTCCTTGATGCGCAGGGCATCTTGCCGGAGGTCACGGCGCTGGCTTTGAAGCGGGTGGTTTCCCTGCAGATCCAGGAAATCATCGCAGAACAGCAGATGTCGAAAGCGCAGCTGGCGCTGCGAATGCACACCAGTCGCGCGTCGGTTGATCGTCTTCTTGATCCCGAGAATGCTTCTCTGACGGTCGCCAGCCTTGGCAAGGCTGCTGCGGCTTTGGGGAAGAAGCTCGAAGTCAGGTTTGTGCCTGCCTGAGACCTCTGTGGAGTGTTACTGAAACAGGATCGGCAACTGCCGGTCGATGGCCAGTTGCGCCAGGCCCTGGAGGCGGGCGATGAGAAATTCCCCATCGACGTCGATGAAGGATTCGTAGGCGTTGGACGGGACCAGGCCGGTGGCTTCCGCGACGGCCTTTTGCCAGTCGGCGCTGAAGTCGAGCGGTGGGCGGCGTTTCAGGGCGGACCCGATCTCGTCGAGTTCGCCGAGCAGCTTTTCGCAGTCGGCGGCCGGCCATTCGCCGTCGCAGTCGGCGTGGACGATCAGGATGGGAAAGCGGGTGCCGGACTCGGCGGCGGCCTGGACTCCGCCGGGCTGGTTTTCCAGTTCCTGCAGGATCGCGTTGCGGAAGTAGCCGAAGTCTGCGTAGGAGCCGGCTTCGACTCCATCGAGTTCGTCGTCGCCGTCAAAGATGCAAAGGTAGAGGCCCATGGTAGGTGGAGTTTTTTCAGTCGGCGTGGGCGCGGAGAATCGTGTCGGGGTTGGCCTTGATCAGCGCGACCAGCGCCGGGTGGAAGCGGCAGACGCGGCGCACCACCAGGACGAGCTGCATGCCGTTTTCCTTCGCGTTATAGGCGAGCAGCTTGATCTGGTAGGTGGCCCGCAGCAGCGAGGCGTATTTCACCAGGTAGATCTTGCCGTTTTCGACGCCGTCGGCCTGGGTGCCGCGCGGAGTGGGCTGCTTCTGCGGATCGGTATGCATCGCGGCGCGAGTGTCCGGGGATTTCGGGATGGGCGTCAATACCGGGAACTCAGGCACCGGGCAGATGCGGGGTGCGCTTGCGGGTCAGACGGGTAAAGGGGACCTCGACCAGGCGATGGAGCGCGACGGCCAGGGCGAAGGAGGCGACGAGGGCGATCACTCCCTGGAGGGTCCAGTGGAGCTGCGGCAGGTAGAGTTCCGCAGCATAGAGCAGGGTGAAGTGGACCAGGTAGAGCGGGTAGGTCAGCACGCCCATTTTCCGGACCCAGCCCCAGTTGAGGATGGCGAAAGGGCCCCACTGCGGCCAGCGGATCGCGACGACGAAGACCGGGATCAACGCCAGGCCCTGGAGGGTGTAGCGGAAGGTTTCGCGGAAGGCGGGTTCGCGGTAGACCAGTCCGCCGGCGATGATGGCGAGGCCGAGCGGCAGCAGCACGAATTTCCACAGCGTCCCGGAGCCGCGCTGCGGGTCGAGCACCGGATTTCCCAGGATGGCCAGCATGCTGCCGAAGAGGATGGAGTCGAGCCGGGTGTCGGTGGCGTAGAAGGTACGGTGCTCATCGACGTGCAGGACGCGGATCAGGTAGCAGCGCCAGGCCAGCACGACGGCGGAAATGACCAGCAACACGGCGATCTGGGAGCGAGGGGAGAGACGGGCTTTCAGCAGGCCGAGGTAGAGGAGAGGGAAGACCAGGTAGAAGTGCTCTTCCACGGCCAGCGACCAGTAGACGCCGGTGCCGGCGGGCATGCCGTCGTTGCCGTGGAAGATGGAGTGGTAGTTGGCGAAGTGGA
>JAQGPE010000125.1 GCA_028293225.1 Akkermansiaceae bacterium
TCGGGATGAGGACGTAGGACTGCATGTCCCCGGCCTGGCTGTCGTCGCCGGCGCGTGAGATGGATGAGGCGACCGGAGCCGTGATCATCAGGCCCGCGGCTTTATCGGCAGGCAGCTTGAGGGCGACTTCGCGATTGGCGGGAGCGCTTTTCGACATGACCAGGGCGACGGTCAGGGCGGCGGCCGCGGCGGTCGGAATCGCGACGGCGGCGGTCCACCAGCCGGAGCGCGGCGCGGGGGAGGCTGCGTGCGGAACGGCGGCGGAGCTCAGGCCATCGATGGTGCCTTCCAGAGCGCGCAGGCCGCGTTCGCTGATCGCAGAGGGAACCAGACGGCCCAATGCTTTTTCGATGTCTTCAGGCGATTCCATGGCGGTCTTCCTTCATTTTGCGCAGATCCTGCGCGAGTTGTTCCAGCGCGTAGCGGTAGCGGGACGCGGCGGTATTTTGTGAAATGGCGAGGGATTCGGAGATCTGGGCGAAGGTGAGTCCGCCCCAGATCTTGAGGGTGACGACCTCGCGCAGCTTGCCGCTGAGGTTCCGCACGGCTTCCCTCAGGAGCAGTGCTTCCTCGTCCTCCTCCAGGGTGGGGTCGAGCCACACGTCCTGGAAGTCATTGAGATAGATGATCGACTCCTCGCGCTTTTTGCGGCGGCTTTCGGAGCGATGGTGGTTCAGGCCGCAGAAGCGGATGGTGGAAAAGGCCAGCGGGAGATCGGGGACTCCCCCGCCCTTTTCCTGGTGGAGATTCCAGAGGCGGATGATGGCTTCCTGGACCAGGTCCTCGGCGTCTTCGCGACCGGAGGACCAGCCGCGGGCAAAAAGGAGCAAGCGCCCGCCGTAGGCCGCGATCCACTCTTTCCATTCGCCGGACACGTTCATTCACAGACAGAATGCCGCCGGCCGCGCGCTTTGTCTGCACTTTCTTCCCGGGCCGCGGCGGCAACTTTACTGCAATCAAATCGCGACTAGATTCGTTCCCCTAGAGATGAAACGCCGCTACCTTCTCGCGCTCCTGCTTTGCCTGAGCAATCTCGCGTCCTGCCAGTCTGAAAAACCGATGTCTGAGGCCGACAAACAACCGGCCCCGGCCCCGAAAGTCCCTGAAGGGGCCGAAACCATCACGGTGGCCGCCGGCTGCTTCTGGTGCATCGAGGGAGCCTACCGCCGCATCGACGGGGTGATTTCCGCGACCTCCGGCTACATGGGCGGCACGAAGGCCAATCCGAGCTACGAAGAAGTATGCACGGGCTCGACCGGCCATGCTGAAGCGGTGCAGGTGGTCTATGATCCGAAGAAGATCAGCACGGAAAAGGTGCTGTCCTGGTTCTGGGATCTGCATGATCCGACGACGCTGAACCGCCAGGGTGCGGATGAGGGCACGCAGTATCGCTCGGCGATTTTCTATCACAATGACGAGCAGAAGAAGATCGCGGAGGCTTCCAAGAAGGCGGCGCAGGCGAACTTCGACTCGCCGATTGTGACGGAAATCACCAAGGCGGGGGTCTTTTACCCGGCGGAGAACTATCACCAGGACTACTACACGCAGAACAAGTCGAACGGTTACTGCCGGGTGGTGATCGAGCCGAAGCTCAAGAAGCTGAAGCTGGACAAGTGACCGGCATGCTTTCCTTGGCGGGAGCCGCCGATGCGCTACGGTGGCGGGCGTGCACGGTAGCAGCAGTCTCCTGATTCTTGGAATTCGCGGGCCTCATCTGGAAGCGGATGAGGCCGCTTTGTTCCGCAAGCTCCAGCCCGCGGGGTACATCCTGTTCGGGCGGAACATCGTGTCGGCGGAGCAGACGCGGGCGCTGACGGATGAGTTGCGGGCGCTTTCTTTGGACGAGCCCATCGTGGCGATCGACCAGGAAGGCGGGCGGGTGACGCGGACCAGGGAGATCGCGCCGTCGCAGCCGTCGGCGGTGGCGCTGGCGGCAGCGGGGACGCCGTATCAGATTTCGGAGGCGGGGATCCTGACGGCGACGCAACTGCGGCTGCTGGGCTGTAATCTGAACTTCGGGCCGGTGCTGGATCTGGATCATCATCCGGAACTGCAAAACTCCCTGCGCGGGCGCTGCTGGGGGCGGGATCCGCAGCGGGTGATCGACCGGGCGGGAATGTGGAACCGCTGGATGCGCAAGAAAGGCCTGCGGTCGTGCGCGAAGCATTTCCCGGCCTGCGGGCGGGCGCTGTCGGATCCGCATTTCGATCTGCCGGTCAGCGATGCGACGATCAGCGATTTGCTGAAGGAGGACGTGATCCCCTACACCGCGCTGATGCCGGAGCTGGATGCGATCATGCTGGCGCATGTGCTTTTCCCGGCGATCGATCCGGAGCACCCGGCGTCGCTGTCGCGGCGGATGATTTCAGGGTTCCTGCGCGGGCAACTGGGCTTCGACAAGCACCTGGTGCTGACGGACGACCTGGACATGGGGGCGATCGGCGATCGTTATCCGGACAACTCGGACGTCACGGCGGCGATCCAGGCGGGAAATGATCTGGCGCTGATCTGTCACCGGACGGAGCGGGCGGAGGATGCGGCGGCGCGGATCGCGGCGCTGGGATCGCATATCTTGGAGGACGCGGAGAAACGGGTGGCCCGTTTCCGGCAACGGCTGCATGCGCCACTGCCGTGGTCGGCGGAGCTGTGGGCGAAGACTTCCGAGGGGATCGCGAAGCTGGCGGCGGAGGTGCCTGAGCCGGCGGCCTCGGTACCGGCGTCTTCACCGGTGGCGGACTACTGAGCCTTGCCCGCGCGGGTTGGCGTGCCATGGTGCGGCCATGAAGAAGATCGCGTTCATTTCCGCCACCTGGCACTCGGATCTGCTGGAGGGGGCTTCAGGATCCTGTGAAGCCGTGCTCACGGACGCGGGCAGGGCGGCCGACCGGTTTGTGGTTCCCGGCGCGCTGGAATTCCCCCTTTTTGCGAAGAGGCTGTCGGAGTCGGGGCGCTATGCGGCGGTGATCGCGTTCGGACTGATCGTCGACGGCGGGATCTATGCCCACGAGTTCGTGGCGGAGGCGGTGATCTCCGGGATGATGAAAGTGCAGCTCGAAACCGGCGTGCCGATCCTGTCCTGCGTGCTGACGCCGCGGCAGTTCGATGAAACGCCGGAGCGGATCGGCTATTTCCGCGAGCACCTGATCGGAAAAGGCCGCGAGGTTGGCGGGGCCTGTCTGAAGCTCCTGGCGGCCATGGACGACCCGCGGCTGGCCGAAAAGCTGGCTTACTGAACCGAAAAGGTCTTCTCAGGCCCGCTTCCTGCTTCGCAAGCGAGGTCGGCTGCGCAGTCATGACACAGGTTGTAACGATCCCGCTAAAATCCCTTAATGCTCTGACAATGAGAGTGTTGGATCTGAATTTGAGACAAATATCTGGATTTTGGAAGGTTCATAACTGACTGAAGACTAAACCGCGCATTGCCAATCTTCGTATAAGCCCGTCTATCCTGCCCGAACGTCTTTCTTCACCGACCCCGCATGCCGCGTCTTTCTTCCCTGCTTCTCATTGCCCCTCTCCTCGTGTCTACCCTGCTGGCCGAACCCACCAAGGGCGGTAAAACCCCGCGCGAGGGCAACCCCATCGCGGAAGGCTGGTACGCCGATCCGGAGGGAGCCATCTTCGGCAACCAGTACTGGGTCTTCCCGACCTACTCGGCGCCCTATGAG
>JAQGPE010000138.1 GCA_028293225.1 Akkermansiaceae bacterium
GGAAACTTCCCGGGAGCATTACGCGAAGACATAGGTTTTCCGCAATTTTGCGCGATTTTCCTAAATCTTTGGATTTCAGTAATTTGTCGAAATTGAAAGGATTCTGTGACGGAGCCCGGCCTGAGAAGGGCAAGATGTCATGAATCATCCATTGGTGTTAACGTTACCAAAATCGGCATTTTTTGAAACCCTCTTGTTAGATCACCGAACCTTTCTCTAAAATTCGCAGTGACCGGGGGTGCGGGCGAAGGGGATCACGTCGCGGATATTGGTCATGCCGGTGACGAACATCAGCATACGTTCGAAGCCCATGCCGAAGCCCGCGTGGGGTACCGAGCCGTACTTGCGGGTGTCGATGTACCAGGAGTAGTCCTCCCGCGACAGGCCGTGGCGGTCCATGTTCGCCAGCAGCACGTCCAGGCGCTCCTCGCGCTGGCTGCCGCCGACGATCTCGCCGATGCCCGGGACCAGCAGGTCCATCGCGGTCACGGTCTTGTCGTCGTCGTTCAGGCGCATGTAGAAGGGTTTGATCTCCTTCGGGTAGTTGAAGACCGTGGTCGGCTTCTTGAAATACTCTTCCGTCAGCCAGCGCTCATGCTCGCTCTGCAGGTTCAGCCCGTATTCGACCGGATACTCGAAGGTCTTGCCGGACTTCAGCAGGATCTCGACGGCCTCCGTGTAGGAGACCCGCTCAAAAGGATTGCTGACCACGAACTCCAGGCGCTCGCGCAGGGTCTTGTCGACGAACTTCTCGAAGATGCTCAGGTCGCCGTCCTGGTGCTCCAGCGCCTCCTTCACCAGGTACTTCACCATTTCCTCGGCCAGGTCCATGTCGCCCTGCAGGTCGCAGAAGGCCATTTCCGGCTCGATCATCCAGAACTCCGCGGCGTGGCGCGAGGTGTTCGAGTTCTCGGCCCGGAAGGTCGGGCCAAAGGTGTAGATGTTCCCCAGCGCGCAGGCAAAGGTCTCGCCCTCCAGCTGGCCGGAGACGGTCAGGTGGGCGGCCTTGTTGAAGAAATCATCCGCGTAGGACTTCGCCCCGGCCTGGGACGGATCGAGCGTCGTGACCCGGAACATTTCCCCCGCGCCTTCCGCATCGCTGGAGGTGATGATCGGCGTGTGGACGTAGTAGAAACTGCGCTCGGCGAAGAAACGGTGCACCGCCTGGCTCATCCGGCTGCGGACCCGGAACATCGCGCCGTAGAGATTGGTGCGCGGCCGCAGGTGGGCGATGCTGCGCAGGAACTCCGGGCTGTGGCCTTTTTTCTGCAGCGGGAAATCATCCGGCGCCGCGCCGAGCAGCCGGATCGAGGTCGCCTGGACCTCGAAAGCCTGGCCGCCGCCCTGGGACGGGACCAGCTTGCCCTCGACCGAGATCGACGCGCCGGTGCTCATTTTCGCCAGGTCTTCCGAGCCGGGGATGCCGGCGTCCGCGATGATCTGCAGGCTGCCCAGACAGGAGCCGTCGTTGATTTCCAGGAAGGAGAAGGCCTTCGAGTCGCGGCGGGTGCGGACCCAGCCGGCCGCCTGCACGGTGTCGCTGGGGCTGGTGGCTTTCAGAAGATCACGAACGAGAGTGCGCATGAGCATTGGTCTAGCAGGGGCGCGGACGGTCGCAAGAGGGAGTTGCTGCGGGCCGCACGGACCGTGACCGCGGGAAAAGAACAGCCTTGAGAACAGCCCGCCATTCTGCGACGAACCGGGAAGCCATGGTCACTTCGTTCAGAGCCGCCGCCCGATCCCTGCGCGGGATGTTCGCCATCGCGTGTCTCTGGCTGCTGGTCGCTCCGGCCGCCTCCGCGGATCTGATCTTCAATCCGTTTTCGGCGATCAAGGTGAGCGTCGATCTGGAAAAGGGCACGTCCCTCAGTGAGGCCGTGACGCGAATCCTCGCCTCCGCAAAGGAGAACGATCAGATCGAACTCGACCCGGTGAGGAAAGGCTTCGGGGGCATGCCGATCGAGATCCGCGACCTGGACCTGTTCCTGCGCGAAGACCTGAAGCTCGCCCAAGTTCCCTTCGGCCTCGCCATCAACCGGCTCTGTGACGCCAGCGGGGCCGCTTTCCAATTCCAGGGTCAGGGCGATGAGGGGTATCAATTCCTCTTTTTCCGCAATGCGGAGACCGCCAGCCGCGACGTCTTTTACGACGCGCGTGCCTATGCCGGTGGAAATGGCCTGATCCGGCGGCTCAAGGAAGCCGGCGTCACCCCCGGACCGGGCGAGTGCATCGTTTCGAAAAACGCCGGGTGGGGCTTGTTTCCGCTGCGAGCGGGAAATCGCTGTCACGCTGCGGTGGAGAAGATCCTGGCGGAGGACGATGCCTCGCACTGAAGCCGCTCATTTGCTTTTCGCTGCAGCCTTCTGCCTCCAGCGCTCCGCGCTTTCGGCATGGCCGTCCTGCTCCAGCCGGGCCGCCAGCCGCAGCATCGCCTGGTTTTTCAGACGCCCGTCCGGCAACTGGTCGAGCCACTTCGCCGCGTGGGATTCATCCAACTCCTGAATGCCCGCATCCAGGCCCGCATCGAGCGCGGCCGTCAGCAGATTTTCCGGCAGCGCGGGATCGGAGAAATGGGAAGCAAAGGCTTTGGCGTTGAGGGAAGCGTAAATCGCATAGGATTCCCACAGACGGGGCCCGGCGATGGGATCGGAGGCTGCCAGAGCTGCGACTTTTACGGCGGGCTCGTTCCTCAGTTCACTGGCGAGCGCGACGAGAAATCCCTGGCGGCTCAGCTCATCGGCAGGGAGATCGTAGGCGGCGATCGAGTCCGCGACGCCGATCATCTTTCCGGCCGCTGATCCCAGTTGGGAATGGTAGTCGGTTTCCAGATTCGGATCCGGAGCTTCCCCGGCGACTTGCTGTTCCAGCGCGCTCCGCAGGCGCAGCAAGATTTCCGCACCGTCCTTTCGCTTCAGCCTGCCTGCGGCGATCAGGTCGGTGCATTGCTCGGCCAGTGACGAGATCGCAGCGGAAAACTCCGATTGCTGATACGATGGGACCCTGACCCGCGAGGCCATCCGCACGAACGGCGCAGCCTCGATCTCGCCGGAAATCAGCCACATGACCCCGACGGTGGTGAGCAGCCGCTGCTGAAGGTTGCCCTCCGCGGGCACTTTATGGCGCTCCTCCAGCCAGGCCAGCGGATCGGATCCTTGGGAAAAGGCAATGCCCAGCGTCAGCCCGTCGAGCGCCACCTCTCCCTGGGTCTCGGGGTTTTCCTGCCAGTAAGTGAGAGCCCGGTCCCGATCATTGCTGCCCCATGCGAACCACGCGTAGTAGACCGCTGTCGGCCGGGACAGGCTGGTGTCCGGCAGGTTCAGTCCATAGCGCACCGCCTCTTCAAATTGGCCCGCGTCCAACAGCCCCTGCAAATGGGCCGCCTGATCCGCGGCGATGTTCCCGGAGGCGATCCACCGCTCCAGCGACGGCGCATCGAAGAAGCGCCTCATCCGGGCCGGGAGCGGGGGCGGCCTGGACGTGACATGGGATTTCACCGCGATCGTGGGCGCGAGGGCGTCCGTCGGCCCCGGTGTCCGGGTGAAGCTGAGCCAGCTGAGGCCCGCGATAGCCGGAACCAGCGCCGTGGAGAAGAAGATCCATGCACTCCGGCGCTTCATTCCCGTCGATGTGACCCGAACCCGCGGCAGATGGCGAGACTGCTTTCCGTAAGGGGGGGCAGTGCCGGGTCGAGTTCGTGGTTGCCCGGCGGAAACCTCTTCCCGGAGCGCCGAAAACTGTCAGTTTTCATTTTAACCGACACCTCTCAGAAGGAAATGAGGCCTTGGGCCCGTATCCACCCCTCTCGCGATCATGATCACCCGTTCCGTCCTCCTGCTGGTTGCCTCAAGTCTTCCTGTCCTCGCCACTGAACCGTGGCAGGCGCCGAAACCCGCCGACCTGGTGGCGCCCGGAGCGTTCAAAGTGCCGGACGGCCTGGAGGTCACGGTCTGGGCCTCGACGCCGCAGCTTTTCAACCCGACCAACATGGACATCGATGCGAAAGGCCGCATCTGGGTCGCGGAGGGCGTGAACTACCGCGGTCACAACGGCCGCCGCCCGGACGGCGACCGCATCGTGGTCCTGGAGGACACCAACGGCGACGGCAAGGCCGACAGCTCCCACACCTTCGTCCAGGAAAAGGGCGTGTTCGCCCCGCTCGGCGTGGCCGTTTTCGACAATGTCGTGGTGGATTCCCAGACGCCGGACCTGATCAAGTACACCGATGTCGACCGCAACGGCGTCTTCGACCCCGCCGTCGACAAGCGCGAGGTGCTCCTGACCGGCTTCAATGCCCGCAACCACGACCACTCGCTGCACTCCGTGACCGGCGGCCCGGACGGGAAGTGGTACTTCAACAACGGCAACTGCGGCGCGATGTTCACCGACAAGTCCGGCAAGACCTTCCGGATGGGCGGCGAGTACTATAACAGCGGCGGCGGCGACTGGTTCGTGAATACCCAGGAGCTGATGGGCAAAAAGAGCGACGACGGCTTCCTGTGGACCGCCGGCTTCTCCGCCCGCATGGACCCGGACGGCAGCCACGCGGAAATCATCGGCCACGGCTACCGCAACAGCTTCGAACACTGCACCACCTCGCTCGGCGATCTTTTCCAGAACGACAACGACGACCCGCCGGCCTGCCGCACCTCCTATGTGCTGGAGTACGGATCGGCCGGTTATTTCACCCGCGAAGGCCGCATGTTCACCACCGTGCGCCGCCCGGGCCAGGACTTCGGCCGCGCCCACTGGCGCCAGGATGACCCGGGAACCTTCGACGCCGGCGACATCTACGGCGGTGGCTCCCCGACCGGTATCGTCTTCTATGAA
>JAQGPE010000139.1 GCA_028293225.1 Akkermansiaceae bacterium
AAGGGCATCTCGATCCCCTCCCGGTCAAAGGCCTGCTTGATCCGGATCGGCATCTCGTTCTTCACCTTCAGGTAGTCCTCCTTGATCGCCCACGAGCCGATCATGAACTTCATCGCCGAATCGCCGAAGCCGTTGAAAACGATCACCGGCTCCGGCTCGTCCAGCACCGACGGGTGCTGGTCCGCCACCTCGCGCAGGACCCGCATCACCCGCTCGATCGACTCGTCGTAAGCCACCCCGACCTCGGTATCCACCCGCCGCAGCGGGTAGCGCGTCACCGTCACCACGTTGGTCTTCACCAGCGTCTCGTTCGGCACCCGTACCGAGCGGTTGTCGAAGGTCCGCAGCGTCAGCGCCATCAGGCCGATCTCCTCGACGATCCCTGACAGCCCGCCCACCTCGATCACGTCGCCTTTCTCAAAAGGCCGCTCGCCCACGATGAACAGGCCGGAAATCAGATTCGACAGCGACGTCTGCGAGGCAAAACCCACCGCCACACCGGCGATCCCCGCCGCGCCCAGGATCGCGCCCAGGTCGATCTTGAACTGCTGCAGGATCGTGATCACCACCAGCAGGAAGCCGAAGTAGCGCAGGATCTTCGCCAGTAGCGCCCCGCCTTCCTGGCCGAACCGGTGCGTGAAAATCCGCGACATCGTCCGCGAAATCAGCACCACCAGCGGAAAGCCGATCACCCCCGTGATCACCGCGCTGACGACGTTGCGTACGGTCCCGTCCGCCCACAGGAACTCCATGTTCGGCTGGAACTGGTGGAGGATCGCGAACCCGAGCCCCAGGAAACCCAGGTGCCGCACGAACTTCGCCCAGAACGTCGCTCCCTCCGGCCCGAAGGGTCGCGTGAACAGCCGCCGGGCGCCCATCGCCAGCACCACCACCAGCGGAACGCCCGCCACCGCGATCGCCAGAGCCCAGGCGGTGTGCTGGACGTCGGGGGTCTTCCACAGCTTGATGAGATCGTCGGTGGTCATGAGTCAGAGGCCTGGAAACTCCCCAGGAAGGTGGAAAAGGCTTCCTTTAAAATGCTGCGGCGGACCTTGCCATGGCGCGGCAGAGTCAGCTCCACCCCCTCCGCGGCTTCGTCCATCGGCTTGGAGCCAAAGACCACGCCGCTCAGCGCATCCTCCTTGTCGCCGGTCCGGATCCGCGCGTGGTTCGACCACAGCCGGTTCCGGTGCTCAAACACCGACAGGTGCACCGTTTCGAAAAACAGCCGCTCAAAGGGCAGCGTCTTCGTTCCGCTGTTGGCGATTTCCACCGTCGCGATGATCGACATCTCCGCCCAGTCGTCCTCCTGGAATTGCCGCCGCGCCCGCGTCTTCACCGCATAGCACAGCGTCCCCGCCATCGGCGTGCCGTGCCAGCTGTTGGACGGGATCTCGCTCGGCCACGCCGACAGCCGCTCATACTGACCCTCGCTGTGCGCGGTCAGTTCCACGAAAGCCGGGATCCCGATGTAAAACAAAGCCTTGGCCCGCGGCGAAAGATGCAGCGGCGACCTCGGCCGCACCACCACCGGGCGGTCAGGAAACACCGGCCGGAAGCGCAGCTTCACGTCGTTCTTTCCGCGATCCCAACGCTCCCAGGGCAAGTCCTCCGGCGGCGTATCCTGGCCCTCCAGGCATTTCCGCTGGTCGCCATACAAAGCCACCACCCGCCACTCCTCCAGGATGCTGTGCACCACCAGCGTCAGTCCGCCGAAGTCGGCACGGATCCATTCGCCGTCGTTCAGCGTTCGTTCGTGCCAGCGTTCGCTTGCAGCCATGTCACCAGAAAAACGCCGGTTCCGCTCCGGGGGCAAGCTGGACTTGCCCGGCCAGCCGACAAATGGCCCCGGCCGCGTCGGATTGTCGCATCTCTCGCGTCCCGGTTGACCGCCGCGCCGCGCCATTCTAGAACTGACCCAACATGGACCTGACCACCACAGCCTATGGAACCTGGAGCGCCGGCCGCTTCATGCATTTCGGCGAGACCCTCTCCGAAGAGCAGTTCCTCTCCTGCGTCGGCACCGCCTGGGAAGCCGGCATCCGCACCTTCGTCACCGCCGATGTCTATGGCAATGGCAAGGCGGACGAACTCCTCGGTCAGGCCCTCTCCGGCGTCCCGCGCGACGAGTACTGCCTCGTCGGCATGCTCGGCCACGATTTCTACGAAGGCCAGCGCCAGGGTGCCCGCGGCTACCCGCGCTTTACCGAGCTTCACCAGCCAACCCATTTCCGCGCCTACCTGCGCAGCGCCTGCGAGAAGTCGCTTCAGCGCTGCCGCACCGACCACTTCGATCTCCTGATGCTCCACAATCCGGACGAGATCGGCTACACCAACACCGCCGTCTGGGACGGTCTCCGCGCCCTCAAGCAGGAAGGCCTCACCGGGCGCCTCGGCCTCGCCCCCGGTCCGGCCAATGGCTTCACGCTCGATGTCATCGATTGCCTGGAAAAGTTCGGCGCCGACATCGACTGGACCATGCTCATTCTCAATCCCCTTGAACCCTGGCCCTCCGGCCTGGTCCTGCCGGTCTGCGAAAAGAACGGCGTCAAGGTGCTCACCCGTGTCGCCGACTACGGCGGCCTCTTCCACGGCGACATGAAACCCGGCCACGTCTTCAAGCCCGGCGACCACCGCGCCTACCGCGCCGACGGCTTGGTCGACCGCGGCCTGGAGAAAATCGAGCGCATGAAGCCAATCGCTGAAAAGCACGGCCTGACTCTCATCCAGCTCGCCGCCATCTGGAACCTCAGCCAACCGTCCGTCGCCAGTGTCGTCCCCACCTTCATTCAGGAGGCAGGGGAGGGGGCTCGCCGCATCGAGGAACAGATCCGCGACTTCGCAGCCCTCCCGGACATCCGCCTCAGCGCGGAAGAAGTCGAAACCATCCGCCAGATCGGCGACAACACCGGCTGCATGACCCTCAAAGGCGCCAGCAAGCGCCACGCCGTCAGCGAGCGCCCCGACGAGTGGCCGATGCGCGAAGATCTCCTGCAACTCGCCGGCCGCTACGGCCTCGGCAGCGACTGGTAAGTCAGGCTCCTGGCATAGGTAGGGCGAAAAAAGTCCGCCCCGCTGTCACAAATCGGCGGTCTGATGGGTCAAAGAGGGGACGCTTGCTGCCTTCATCCATCGATCCGGACCCGTGACCACGCCATCTTCAGAACTCTTCGAGGAGCATCGCCAGCTCCTCTTCGACATCGCCTACCGCGTGCTCGGGACGGTGAT
>JAQGPE010000157.1 GCA_028293225.1 Akkermansiaceae bacterium
GATGCCCATGCGCTCGATCGCCCACGGGATGTAGTCGCGGTCGGGGATCGAGCCGGTTTCGAACTCGTCCTTGCGGTCCAGCAGCAGGGTCATGCGCTCCAGGCCATCGGTCGCGCCCGGAGGCAGCAGGCGGGCCAGGGAGCTTTCAAAATCGAAGTCCAGCAGGACGCGGCCGATGTCGAAGAGGAAGGTCATGGGGGGAGACTCAAGACTTGCAGACGTCAGACAGAAGACTGGAAAAAGGCATTCGGGGGAGGGCAGGCCCTCGAGGAAAGGTGCGGAAAGCAAAGGCTGTTCCTCAAGTCTTGAGTCCTGCGTCTTCTTGCTTCGAGTCTTTCCGGGCCTCGATCCGCTCCAGCACATAATTTGCCGCCGAAATCGCCCCGGCATTGCGGCCGTGGCCCTCCAGCTTGCGCTTCATCGAGCGCCAGCGGGCCGCGCCATCCGCCAGCAGGTCGGCGATGGCGGCGCGGATCGCCTCGGAACTGGCCGCCAGCATGCCGCCGCCGATTTTTTCCAGCAGGCGCAGGTTGCCCTCCTCCTGGCCGGGGACCAGGTGGTGGACCAGCATCGGGCAGCGGGCGGCGATGGCTTCGTGAACGGTCGCGCCGCCGGCCTTGCCGATCACCAGGTGGTGGCGGTTGAGGAGCTGGGGCACGCGGCGGGTCCAGCCGATGATTTTCACCCGGCCCGGGAACTCGCGGGAGATTTCGCGGGAAATGCGGTAGAGCAGGCGCAGGTTCTTGCCCAGGACCAGGGTCAGCTTGGTATCCGGGGAGGCTTCCAGCACGGCGCGGGAGATGCGGCGGAGTTGCGGGAGATTCGGCGTGGCGAAAAACAGCACGCGGAAGGGATCGACCGGGGCGTCAGCAGCCACCGGGTCCAGCCGGGAGAAGCACGGATTCACCGGGAAGCCGGTATCCACCACCTTTTCGGCCGGCAGGCCGGCGCGCACCATGGCGTCCGCGGTGAGGGGATCGGTCACCAGCCAGGCATCGGTCGGGGCCTTGAGCCAGGCGGCGTTGATCTCGATCGAGTCGGTGACCACGGTGACGATCAGCGGGCGTTTTGCCTTTCCCTCCAGCAGGCGCTGCAGGAAATACGGATAGAGCGGGTAGGTGCAGACCACCGCGTCGGGCTGGAAGGTATCGAGCAGTTCGCCGAGCTTCCGCTCCGGCTTGCGCATCAGGGGAAAGCGCTGGCGGGTGAAATCGACCCCGTCGGTCCGCAGGTAGACACGATACCAGAGCCGCGGGGCATAGGTCGTGATGAGCCGGTAGCCCATGCAGATATATTTGGTGCTGACCGGCGCGCCCAGCATGCAGGGGTCGGCGACCTTGGCCTCCGCCCCCAGTTCCTGCAGGGCCAGGGCCATGTTGCGGGCGGCGCTGTTGTGGCCTTCCCCGAAGGCGGCGGTGATGATAAGGATTCGGGCGGCCATTGGGACGTGGTCGGCAGCCTTGTAGGCAAAGGTGAGCGTTGCGTCGAACGGCATTTCAGGTTTTCGTCTCTGTTCCCCTCCGCCGTTCCCTATGCCAGATCCGGATTCAGAGCCCCAATTGCGCGTCGTCGACGAAAGCGGCAAGTCCTCCGAGGAAATCGTCCGCCTCTCCAGCGATGGCGAAACCCAGGAGGCGGTCGCCCGTCTCGAATCACCCAAGGCTCTGGAAATCCCCGAGCGGATCGAAGGGGCCAAGCTTGAAAACTTCGGCGGCCGCACCCAGGACCCGGGGATCGAGGCGCTGCTCGACGGCGTGGATATCCAAGCCAATGTCGAGAAGAGCTGGGGCGGGGAGGATGAGGAAGGGAAAAAGAACGCGCCCTACGGCTGGTTCGTCCTGATCGCGCTGCTGGTCGGTGGGGCCCTCTTCATGGGCTATCGCACCACCCAGCAGGGCAAGCAGAAGGTCGAGCAGGTGAAGCAGGAGGGCGACGCGAAGATCGAGGACAACAAGTTGCGCGACAAGGAGGCGACGGTCCTGGTCCGGGCGATCGAGCAGGAAGTGAAAGCCTATCTGGCCGCCGGAACGATCGAGGAGCGGCTGGCCCACATCCGTCAGCCGGAGCGGGTCCGTCCGCTGATGGAGGACTGGTACCGGCGCCACCCCCTGAAGGCGGAGACCTACAAGTCCACCGGCTCCCTCGCCGGTGTCAGTTTCCGGCGCCTGCCTTTCTGGCGGATCCAGGCTGAAACGTCGGACGACCAGATCCATGATCTCCTGCTGGAGCAAACATCCGACACTGCGGCCAAGGTCGACTGGGAGACCGATGTCTACTACCAGCCGATGGACTGGGACCGCTATGTGAAGGAGCGCACCTCCGACAAGGCCTACGATTTCCGCGTCCTGACCGCGCCGGATACCTTCTTCAGCCATGAATTTGCCGACGACGAGCGCTGGGCCAGCTTTCGCATCGCGACGGCCGACGGGGACTACCTCTTCGGCTATGCGCGCGCGGACGGGAAAATCACCAGGATGCTTCACGCGATCACTTCCATGACCGAGTCAGGCGTCGCCCCCGTGATTCTGCGGCTCCGCACGCCGGCGGACGTGAAATCTCCGCGCGGCGTGATCATCGAGAGTGTGGTGGCGCCGAACTGGATCCTGATGGGGGACGAGGTGCCGGTTTCCGACGACAAGTGAGGCGGCTGCCCGCCGCAGGGCGGTCTTGGGTTCCCGCGGCATTGCCGCTTGAGTTTCGGCGTTGGCCGGGGATGCTGTCGCGCGCTTCCGGCGAACACGCCCGACTCTGACATGAAAAGCATCCTCTTCCCCACCTTCGCGCTGGTTTCTTCCGCGGCCTTTGCTGCGGACCCTCCGAAGGCTCTCAGCGAATTCCTGCCTGCCAATTCCCTTGTCAAAGCGGAGATCGTGGTCGTGGTCCCGCCGCCTGAAATCGACAAGTATGTGGGCAAAGTCGAAGAGTCCGCGCGCAAGGATCCGACGTGGTTCGCCGAGCATTCGAAGAACTCGAAGCCGGGCGTGCCGCTGCCCTATGACGAGAAGCTGGGCCTGACCAAAGAGGAATACGACGAGTATCTGAAGCTCTGGGCCAAGCGCGAATTCAAGCCGGTCGAGGCCGCTGTCCTGCAACTCAAGGAAAGCAAGGACAGCACCTGGACGATCGGCGCGGCCGGCAGCGCCAACATCATTTCCCTGCTGAAGTTCGATCCGGCGAAAAACGAGTTCAAGTCGCTGAACGGCGATCTGAAAGCGCTGCCCGACGTCAACGCCGACGTTAACAGCACTCTGGGCGCCTGGACCGGTCACGAGTGGAAGTATGAGGAAGAAGACGGCCTCAGCACCACCAAGGAGAACATCGCGATCGGTAAGACCGCCGATGGCAAATACGGCCTGATCGTCTACCGCCTCCAGGAAGTCTCCTCCGCCGGCACTCATCTCATGGACAAGGGCATGGTTGTTCGCTTCCTGCTCGGGGAGGCCGGCCTGCTGAAGGAAAAGGACCGCGGCGGCCCGGCTCCTGCTGCTCCGGGTGGCACGACGACTCCGCCTTCGGCGAAGCCCGCCACGCCCCCCACACCCAGCAAGCCAAAGAAGAAGTAAATGACCGCAGAGCGGCGCCGGTCCTCCCGGTGGAGGCGCTTGGGGGTGAAGCTGATTCTCCTCGCGCTGGCCGCTCCCGTTCTGGCTGTCGTCGCCGGCGACCTCTGGCTGTGCTCCCGGTGGGGGCGCAACTGGATCGGGACGAAAATTTCGCACCGCCTCGGCCTGACCGTCAAAATCGGGCCGAGTCTCTGGACTCCGTGGTCCGGCTTCGTGGTGCACGGCATCGAGGTCCGGGCGCCGGACAGCTTGGGTGACTCGTTCGAGGGGCCCATTCTGAAGACCGGCGACATCGAGGTCGATCCCAACTGGACGTCGTCGCTGCGGGGCAGTCCTGCGATCGAAAGCGTCTGCGTCAACGATCCCGATCTTACGCTGACCCCTGGCTTGTTGCTGGCCCTTTCCGCAGCCAGGAAAGCCGCCGAGCCGCCCGAAGTCGCGGATGCCGGTCCTCAGAGCATGCCGGAGTCGCCCACGCCGGTTCAGCCGCCGCCCGCGACCCTTGCGACTGCGGATCCTGAGCCGCCGTCCGTGGCCGTGCCGGCCTTGCCCGTCGCTCCAGCCATTGAGCTGTCCCCGGCTCAGCTTCCGCCGGTGGCGATTGCTCCGCCGGTGCTGGAGATTCTGCCCGTCGGCCCCAGGATCTCGCCTGCGAATCCTCCGCTGGCTGCCCCCGCCGCTCCAGCAACTGCGACCTCGAAATCCGGCGGAGTGCCGCCGCCCGTGGTCGCGGCTCCTGTTCCCGCGCCCGATCCCACGGCGATCATGCCCGCTTCCCAGGTGGATGCCCGGCCCCCGCTGGTCCTGGAGGTTCGCCGGGGTCGCTTCCGGATGCTTGGCTCCCAGGGCAAGGAGCCGGTGACTGAAATCAATGACATTTCCGTCCGGCTGCCCGTGCAGGGAAATGACGCCGACGGCAGCATCTCCGTGGGTTCGGTCAGGCTGGCGGACCATCCGCTGGTGGAGAATCTCGCGCTTTCCATGAAATGGCGTTCGCCTGAAATCCAGATCGAGCAGCAGCACTTCACTTTCGCCGGAGCGGATCTGGAGGTCTCCCTGCGGCTGGCTCGCCTTCCCGGGCTGCCCTTCGTGATGGAAACCCGGGTCCCGGTCCAGGCGCTGCCCCTTTGGGATGGCCCGCTGGACCGCAAGCTCAGCGCCCGCCAGGTTGAGGGAGTCGTCAGGATTGCCGGCGCGGTGCCTGCTCCGTCTTCCTGGCAGGGTGGGGGATTTGCCCGGTTTGAGGATTTGCGCGTTGAGGGCGAGGAGCGCACCTTTCGTTTCACTCGTGGGGATGGCGCGGTATTTCTTGGCGACGGGTCCGTGCGCTGTCCGGAAACGCGGCTGATTGGTGAAGATTTCGCGTTGCTCGGAAATGGGCACGCCGGCCCGGATCATCTCGCAAATGCCGGCGTCTTCCGCTGGGTCGCCCACCCGGACGTGATCTCGAACTGGGTGCAAAAGATTCAGTCGATCAATCCCGGCCTGAAGGTCCAGGTGCAGCAGATGGAAACGCCGGAGCGGGCGATGGTCGACTTCAGCTGGGTGGCCTCCGGCGAAAGTCCGGGGATTGAGCTGGGCGGCGGAGGCTCGGTGGTTTCGCCGGCGGTCTTCGTGTCGTTTCTGGGCCACTGAGTATCGATGGCCGACGGTTCCCGCGGATCGCGGCATCCGTGGTCGTGGAGGGCTTGGCCGGGCACCATCGGGCGACGGTGGATCTAACCGGACTGCCCTTTCCGCCGCTGTTTCCCGCACTTGGAATCCTGATCCTCCCCGTGACACGGGTGCGCGCCGCTCCAAAAGGTTGCTCCGCGGCCTTTGCCTTGGCATGGATGCGGCGTGCGCATCATCGCGGGAAAAGCAGGCCGTCTGGCCATTCAGGTTCCAAAGGCCGTCGCGCGGCCGACCACCGACTTCGTGCGGCAGGCGATCTTCTCGATCCTGGCCGACCGGGTGGAGGATGCGGCGGTGCTGGATTTGTTCTCCGGCTCCGGGGCGATCGGCCTGGAAGCGCTCAGCCGGGGGGCGGCGAGCTGTGTCTTCGTCGATGAACACCGCCAAGCCGAGACGGTGCTGAAAGCGAACCTGGACAAGTCGCGGCTGGAGGGCGGCCGGATCATCCGCTCCGAGGTGCACACCTGGCTGGCCCGCGACATCGGCCGCTACGATCTCATTTTCGCCGACCCGCCCTACACAAAGAACTACGGCGACCGCGATCACCTGAAGGAACTGCTCACCAAGGGCGGCCTGACCCCGCGTCTGGCGGACGGTGGTCTGTTCCTGGCCGAGTGCTCGGCTTCCTTCCGCAGTCCGGAGGCGGCGGGCTGGGAACTGCTCGACCGTCGCGAGTATGGCGGCTGCGCCATCCTGCTTTACGCTCCGGTAGCCGCTTCCTAGCTTCTCCGGCCCATGGCA
This sequence comes from Akkermansiaceae bacterium, assembly GCA_028293225.1. GTDB lineage: Bacteria > Verrucomicrobiota > Verrucomicrobiia > Verrucomicrobiales > Akkermansiaceae > Haloferula. The sequence goes on from JAQGPE010000157.1 coordinate 5,979, forward strand.
TTTCGTCTGATCCTGGCTCTTTACCGCATGCTGCTGCCCGTGCTGCTGGCGGTCGCCATGCCCGGCTGGCTGATCAAGATGGCCCGCCGCGGCGGCTTCGGCAGTGGCATGGCGGAGCGGTTGGGCCTCTACGCTCCGCCGCTGGAGAGCGAGCCGTGCGGTGCCGTGCACGTTCACGCCATCAGTGTCGGGGAGGCCTTGCTGGCGCTGAAGCTGATCCGCGCCTGGCGTCTGCGCGAGCCGGGCAGCCGCTTCGTGCTGGCGGTCGGCACGGCCACCGGTCACGCCGTCGCACGGGAAGCGGCGCTGGAAAAGGTCCGCGTCACCTATTCTCCGGTCGATCTGGGGATCTGCGTGGCCCGCTACCTGTCGCGCTTCGAGCCCTCCCAACTGGTGCTGGTGGAGGGTGAGGCCTGGCCGAATCTGCTCTTTGCCTGCAGGCGGCGTGGCATCCCGGTGACGCTGGTGAATGCCCGCCTTTCGCCGCGCTCGGAGAAACGTTATCGCGCGGTGGCGTCCTGCGTGCGGCCGATCTTTTCGCAGCTCGGCGCCGTGGCCGCGCAGGAGCCGGAGGACATCGCGCGCTGGGAAGCGCTCGGCGTCGCCGCCGGCAAGGTCGCGGTGACGGGAAGCATGAAGTTCGATCCCGGCTCGGCGACCCTGCCTGCCCGGCGTCCGGAGTTCGCGGCGATGCTTGCCGCCTTTGGCGAAGGGCGGCCGGTGGTGCTCTCATCCAGTACCCACGGGGAGGAGGATGCGTGGATCGGGGCCGCGGTTCGCGAGGCGGATCCGCAGGCTCTGTTCGTCGCCGTGCCGCGGCATGCCGAGCGTCGCGATGAAGTGCGCACCTCGCTTTCCGCCGCCGGTTTCGCGGTGATACTGCGTTCCTCCTTCCAGTCGCCTGCCGATCCGGCCCGCGCTTGTCTGGTGATCGACAGCACCGGCGAGCTCCGCGACTGGACCGCGCACGCGAGCGCGGTGGTGATCGGGAAAAGCATTCTCGGCGTCGGTGGCCAGAGTCCAGCGGAGGCGATCCTGGCGCAGGCGCCGCTGCTCTTCGGACCCCACATGGAGAACTTCGAGCCGCTCGCCAGTCGTCTGGTGGCTGCCGGCGGGGCGGTCCGTTTTCAGGAGCCCGGTGAACTTTCCGTCGCTTTGCGCGATCTGCTGCATGACGCGGCGGCGGTGCGGAAGCAGTGTGAAGCCGCCTCGCAACTCCTGGGCCGGCATGCTGGAGCGACGGCGCGGACCTTGGACCTGCTGGGCGTTTCCGCCGTTGCGGAGCGTTGACGGGCGCCCGGTCTCCGCGTGATTTGTTAGAGAATGGGGCCGGTTTCGAATCGGTCCGGCGGGTGGGCATTTGAACCTACGCGAAACATTCTCACGCCAGCGAAAGCTTGGTTTGTCATTTCAGGATCACGAGTTAATCTCGGCCCCGTGAGCGACCCCTCCGAAAAGCCGGCTAAAGGCCTGCTGTCCGCATTCGATCTGGGCCCTGCGTGGGCACGGAAAGATGCGCCTGCGAAAAAACAAGACGGTGCACGAACCGATGACCGTGGCGGCGACCGGGGAGACCGGGGCCGTGACGAGCGCCGGGAATGGCGTGAGCCGCGTGGTACCGGCGGAGGTGGCGACCGTCGCGAGCAGCGGGGCGGGGCAGGCGGAGGCGGTGGTGGAGATTTCCGCCAGCGTCGTGAAGGCGGCGGTGGTGGTGGTGGTGGCGACTACGGTCGCGGCCGTCAGCAGGGCGGCCGTGATTTCGGCGGCCCGCGTGAACTGCCACAGCCGGCCGAGGGAGTCCGCGTGACGATTTCACCTGCGATGGAAGCGGTGCATCTGGTCGTCCGCGAAATCCATCATCTCGCCCGGGTTTACTCTCTCTACGATGTCGCCCAGATCCTGCTGGCCGGCCGCGAGCGCTACCGCCTGCATTTCTCGCTGCACGAAAACCGCCCGCCCGCTTTCTTCGGCAAGAGGGACGCGTCGTTCTGGCTGACCAAGGAAGAGGCCATCGCGCATTTCTGGGAGTCCGGTCTGGCCGATGAGTTCTACGAGTCCGAGGAAATCGAAAGCGATCCACCGGCCGGTAATTTCCAGGTGGTTGCCCGCTGCGGCATGAGCGGTGAGTGGCTCGGGCCGCCGAATTTCCACAGCTACCAGACCACGCTGCGCCGCATTCACCGCGAGCGCTTCTCGCATGTGCCGTTCGAGGTCTACTCGTCCCGTGTCCGCACGGAGCGTGGCGAGGAAGCTGTGAACGCCTGGCTGGACACGATGCGCAAGCGTCTGCGCTGGCGGGCCAAGGGCGCCGATGACAGCGCCTGGACGTTTGACCGCGGCGACATCGAGCGCGATCTCACCGGCCGTCTGTTCCCGGAAGTCTTCGCCGAAACCCGTGAGGCGGAAATGGCTGGCGACGTACCTGCCAAGAATCTCTCGTCCGGCCTGCTGGCCTGCGTCCGCATCGCCGGATCGCATGCCCGCAAGCACCCCGCGATCCTGATTCCGGCGATCTGCCGCCTGCTGGAAGGCGAGCACCTCGCGGTCTTCAAGCGCGAAGGCAAGCTCTTCACCGGCCCGGCCCGTCCGCACCCGCTGTCGTACGACGCCAAGCTGGCCGAGCGCCCGTCCGCCATCGTGGCGTGGATCGAGAACAACACCCAGCCGAAGCTTTCCAAGCTCTGGGAAGGAGTGCTGCCGGAAGGCGAGGCCGAGCCGTCCAAGGAGTGGCTGGCCGATCTCTTCTGGCTGCTCACCCAGGGTCACGTTCTGCTTTTCTCCGATGACTCGCTGGTCCTGCCGCGCCGCCGCCACCCCCAGCCTGCCGCCGCTACGGCGGTCGTTGCCGGTGAAGGTGAGGCAAAGACCGCGAAAAAGAAGAAGCGCAAGAAGCGCCGCAAGCCGCGCGTCCGCAAGATCCGCGTCGCCAACCAGGCCAAGCTGATCCGCAGCATCACCCGGATGACTCCGGGGCAGCTCCGCCAGCTCAAGGGGCCAGCCATGATCTGGAAGCGCCGCCTCGCGCGCCGTGGCCGGATCACTTCACTGGTGGACGAGAAGGAGTAGGCCTTTTCTCTCAAACGGTCTTTTGAAAGCGCCTCAGGGACTCCCTGGGGCGCTTTTTTGTGGCGGTATCTCCGCATGATCACGGCTTGACCCGGGGGCGCCAAAAAGGCAGCTCATTCAGATAACTCCGATGAAGTCTCTTCTCCGCCATCTTCCTCTCGCCACAATGATTGGCGTCCTCGCCTCCTGTGCCGGCACCTCGACCACTCAACTCAGCCCCGCCGACCGCGCCGCCCTGAAGGGCCGGATCGTGGCAGTTGCCCGCCATGACAAGACTGAACCCTTCATGGTGATGAAGTCCGACATCCGCTTCGCCGGCGCACTCTTGGGAGCCGGAGAAATGTTCAGCCAGGCCCGCAATGCCGGAGAGCGGATGGTCAGCGATTACCGGATTTCCGATCCGACCGGTTTGGTCACCAGTCGCCTGAGTTCGGCGCTGGCCAGATCCACCGGCGCGAAGCCGGTCACGCCCGCTCACGCGGTGACCGCGAAAGGGGAGGGCACCCCGGCCGAAATCGCGGCGACCTATCCATCGTCCGACTACATCCTCGACCTGCGCACCACCGGCTGGGGCATGGGCACCCAGAAGATGAACTTCCGCCGCTACTACGTCGGCCACGGTTCGAAGCTGCGCCTGATCGAGACCAAGACCGGCCGCGTTGTGGCGGAAGGTTTTCATTCCTTCGAGGCTGGCGACGAAAAGGAGCCCGGCTACGAGGATCTGACCGGAAACGGCGCCCGCTTCCTGAAAGAGGAACTGAAGAACGCCGGCAACGACGCCGAGGAATATTTCAAAACCGAGGTGCTGGGCATTTGATCCCATGACCGTTTCGATCCGCAATGCCGATGTCCTGGATGTCGCCGCCGATGCCTTGATCTACTCGACCAACGTGCTGTTCAACTGCAGCGGCGGGGTGGGGGCTTGCCTGGTTACCCGCTACGGACAGCATGTTCAGAAGGACCTGCACGCCATCCTGCAGCGCCGTGGCGTCCGTTTCGCCGAGCGCGGTGAGGTGGAGGAGTTCGTCTCCGCCGGGCTGCCCTACCAGGCGGTCTTCCACACGGTCCCGTCGGATGGCTTCTACGAGACCTCCGAAGAGATCGTCGCGGGAGTCCTGCGCAAGGCTCTCGAGGGCTGTGTTGCCCGTCCTGAGGTCCGCACGGTGGTCTTCTCGGCACTCGCCACCGGCTATGGCCGCCTGGAGTTCGCGGACTTTCTGCGGATCGCTTCGGAGCTTGGCAGCGAGGAGGCTTTCTCATCGCTCGACCGGATCACGCTGGCCATTGCCGATCCCCATGCCTTCAGCCTCGCGCGCGAGCAGACGGAGAAGGAAGGGCTGAAGTTTGTCTTTGAAGAGACGGGTCGAGCTTCTATCGCCGCATCCAGCCCCATGGGATGAACGGGGCGAGCATCGTCGCGATGACCGACAGCACGATCGAAGCGATCACGCACCAGCGCCGGAAGTCGGACGAGCCGAGGAAGCTCCGTTTCTTGTGCAGGATCACCAGATCGAGGACGGCGAAAGCATAGGCCATCGCCAGCAGGGCCGCGCCGAAATCGCTGGCTCCCGCTTCCAGGAGAACCAGGGCGGCCTGGACTCCGAGCAAGGGGATGATTTTCCGCAGGTTGGCG
>JAQGPE010000189.1 GCA_028293225.1 Akkermansiaceae bacterium
GAAAGCGGCCGAAGTCAAGAAGGCCGCCCAGTCCACCGCGGAGGCCGAAGCCAAGCGCACCGTCAACAAGGAGCTCGCCGCCAAGGTCAGCGCCCTGCTGGAAGGCATCAACAAAGACGCGACCGGCAGCTTTGAAAAGCTCGCTGGCGACAGCGGCCTGGAAGTGAAATCGACCGATTTCTTCACCACCACCGCCCTCCCGCCCGACCTGAATCTGCAGCTTCGGGCTGGCGAGACCCAGGGCTCGGTCGGCGCGATCCTGAATACACTGACGACTGACGCCGACGACGCGGCCAACCGTTTCAGCAACGCCATCCCGATCGCCGGCGGCCAATGGCTGGTCGTCCGTGCCGACGAAATCAAGGAGCCGCGCGCCAAGGAATTCGAAGAAGCGAAGGACGCCGTCCGCGCCGACTACATCGCGAAGCACGCTGGAGACGCGATGAAGAAGGACTCCGACGAGAAAGTCGCGAAGCTCCGCGAAGGCCTGACCGCCGGCAAATCCTTCGCCGATGTCGCCAAGGAACTGGAACTCGAGGTCAAGCAGCACGGCCCGTTCAGCATGAACGACCGCAACGCCGCCGATCCGGACGCGGGCATCCTCTTCCAGCCGGCTGCCACCGTTGATCCGGGCTCACTGGCCGATCCGGTGATGCGCCCCGACGCCGCCCTGCTCGTGTTTGTCGAAAAGCGCGAGATCTACAAGGACGATGCCCGCGCCTCCAGGGTCGAGCACGCCGTCGAGGCGATCGGCGGCCGCCAGGCCACCTTCGCTTTCAGCAGCTGGCTGCAGAACAAGCTGGATACCATCAAGGTCAAACGTCCCGACCGCAAATAAGCGGCCCCTGCTTTTCATGGAGAACTCCGAGCGAGATCGCCTTTTCGACGAGGCCAACGGCTGTCTGGCGCTGGGAGATCTGGATCAGGCCATCCCGTTCTACCGGCAGTGCGTCGCCCTCGATCCGGACTTCTTTGACGGCTGGCACGCCCTGGGGATGTGCCTGCTGAAGCTCGGCGAAGTGAAGGAGGCGATCGGCTGCGGACTGCAGGCGACCCTCCTGAAGGCGAACGACCTGCTTGCCTGGACCTCCCTGTCGCAGATGTATGTGCGGGACGGCCAGATCGCCGAGGCGGAATCCGCCAAGGGCAACGCCCGGATCCTCTCGCTCGGCGGCCGGGTCGTCCGTGACTGAGCGGGCGCCCCGCTTCCGCCAATCCGCCCCGCTTGCTCTTCTGAGGCGGGCAGCCTTTACTCTCACCATCTTTCCCTTTGCTCCGATGTTCTTCATCACCACTGCCATCGACTACACCAACGGCGCGCCTCACATCGGCCACGCCTATGAAAAGGTTCTCACCGATGTGGTGGCACGCTACCGCCGCCTGTGCGGGGAGGAGGTCTATTTCCTGACCGGCGTCGACCAGCACGGCCAGAAGGTCCAGCAGACCGCCGAGAAGGAGGGCATCCACCCGGCGACCTTCGCCAAGAAGAAGACCAAGCTGTTCTCCAACCTCTGGAAGAAGCTCGGCCTCCAGTACGACGGCTGGGCCGAGACCACCGATGACCTGCACAAAGCCTGCGTCCAGGCGATCCTGACCGACCTGAAGGACCGCGGCGAACTCTACAAAAAGGCCTACAAGGGCTTCTACTCGGTGCGCCAGGAGCAGTTCCTCACCGATCGCGACCGCAATGAGGCCGGCGAGTTCGGCGCCGAGTGGGGCGAAGTCGTGGAGATCGAGGAGGAGAACTGGTATTTCCGCCTCAGCGACCACGCCGCGTGGCTGACTGAATTCGCGGCGAACAACCCGGATTTCGTGATCCCCGGCTTCCGCCGTAACGAATTGCTGGGCGCGCTCGACCGCTCCGGCGAAATGGATCTCTGCATCTCGCGTCCCAAGGAGCGCCTGCGCTGGGGCATCGAAATCCCCTTCGACACCGACTACGTCACCTACGTCTGGTTCGACGCGCTGATCAACTACATCTCCTTTGCCGGATACCGGGCAAAGGATGGTGCGGCGCTGCCTGATTTCACGAAATTGTGGCCTCAACCCGGCTCCACGACAGGTCGTCCGGTGCATGTCATCGGCAAGGACATTCTGGTCCCTGCTCACGGGATCTATTGGCCCTGCATGCTGCACGCCATGGGCTTCAGCGACGAGCAGATGCCTACCATCCTGGTCCACGGCTGGTGGAACATCCGCGGCGAGAAGATGTCAAAGTCGCTCGGCAATGTCGTCGACCCGGACGAACTGGCCGACAAATTCGGCGTCGATGCCCTGCGCTACTATCTGGTGCGTGACATCACCACCGGCAAGGACTCGGACTTCGATCTCGATCGGCTCGTGATGCTCTACAATCAGGAGCTGGCCAATGAACTCGGCAACCTCTGCAACCGCGCGTTGAACATGACGGCGCGCTTCTCGGGCGGCGTCGTGAAAACCGGCGGCGAAATCACCAGTGAGGAGCTGGATCTCCAGGCGTCACTCGCCACCGTGACCGCCGACTATCGTGCCGCCATGAACGCCTTCGACATCGCCGAAGCACTGAAGGCCATCAACCGGCACGTCACGCACTGCAACGCCTACACGGAACGCAACAAGCCGTGGGAACTCGGCAAGGATCCGGCCAACCGGAGCCGTGTCGAAACCGTCTTGGCCCATCTGGCGGAAAGCGTCGCGCACTGCGCCGTGCTGCTCTCCCCGGTTCTGCCGGAGCCGGCCGAGCGCCTGGCGGCCCAGTTGAAACTCGATCAACTCCTCAGCCTGAAACTGGCGGATCTGAAGTGGGGCGTGATCCCCGACGGCCATGAAACCGGCAAGCCGAAGCCGGTGTTCCCGAAGATCATCATCGAAGAGATCGTCTGAGACGCTCTTTATAAATGAGATTGGCGCCCGGAGTTGGGCGCCAATCTCTAAAATCGATCGGGCTGAAATGGAACGGTCCGCAGCTCCTCTGGGTAGAAGAGGGCATCGCCCGGAGGATCACCAACGCTTCAGCGCTTGTCGTCCTTTGGGGCGGGATTGGTCATCAGATCATTCCATTCGGCATCATCCCCGCCACCGGCACCATGAATCTTCGCGGCCAGATCGTCCTGAGGATTGTCGAGCGTTCCGGAAATTTTGACGCTGGCCCAGACCATGGCGCGTGCGCGGCGATTGAACGTCGCCAGGAACGCAGGGCCAGCTTCTGAGGCAAAGGATTCTTGAATCCCCACATCCAGATCTCCGCTCAGATTACCATGCGGGTCGGCAGTGATTCTGCCGGTAAGCGCGACGAAGTTGTGAGTTTCGAGCGATAGATCCTCGAGCCGGATTCCGGCATTGTCGCGATAAAGCGTGCCGCGGGCATCCATATCGAACTTGGGAATGCGGAAGTCGGGGTTGCCGATCTTGTCGGCCAGGAAGGTGAACATCGGCAAACGGCCGCCGGTCATCGTACCTGACGTATTGGCCCGGAACGGCAGAGTCAGAGAGAGAGGCTCTCTCGAGCCGTAGGCGAAGGACAAAGTGCCTTTTTTGCTCTCGGTCCCCGTCGGGGTGTCGACTTCACCGCCGAAAATATCGGCGAAGCTCTTGCCTACCAGTGAAGCAAAGGGGACGCGCGAGGCACGGATATCGTAAGTCGAAGCGGCCCCGCCGGACAGGCTGATCGGGCTGCCGACCGGATCGTTGATTTCCAGCTCGGCCCGGTCGGCACCGGGTACGCCCAGACGGGCCGTGGCCAGCCGGAGGTCGCCCTGCTCCACCTGAAGCGAGGCGAAGCGAATGGTGTAGGCCCCCCAGTTTGCCAACTGAAGGATCCCGCCTTCCAACTGAAGATTGGCCTTGGTTCCCTCCTGATTGACGACGGTGAACGAGGCTTCGGTTTCATTCACCTGAAACGCCGGGACGTCCCCCTTGCCCCCGATGATATTGAAATGAGGGCTGCGGTAGCGGAACTGGAACGGGATCAGTCCTTCGTGAACGGCGGCAGGCGCTGCAACAGCCCCAGGAGCGCGCAGGTTCAGTGTGCCCGTTTTGGCGGTGATTTCCCTGCCCTTCCATGGGGAGGAGAAATAGCTCGTGGCATCGACGTCGCCGTTGATCTCGTAAGCCCTGAAGCTCTCCAGAGCGGAGCCTTCAGGCCAGCTGAGATGAACTGATTTCGCCGCCACGCTGATCGGCGTCAGGCGGAACTCGGTGGTTTCAGCCTTTGCGCCGGTCCAGGCCTCGATCCGGGTGGAGATCTTGGAACGGAATGCCGAACTGTTGAGATACACCAATGAGCCGACGAAGGTGATGCCGACGAGGCCGATGACGGCGCCCGCCGTAACGACCTGGACAATCTGGAAGCGGCTCTTGCGCTTCTCCGCCTCCTTCTTTGGCTGATGACTGCGTCGCTTGCGCTTTCGCACCTTGTACATTTGCGAACCGTCGGCCCTGGTGACCAGTTCCGGTTCGTCTCCGCTACCGCTACCGCCCTCGGAGCGGGTGCGGAGGCGGTCCATCATCTCATCGATCGAGTAATTTTCAGGGTCGGTATCAGGCATCTCAGTGCGGGATCGCATCTCGGAGCCGCTTAGGGCTCCCGGCAGGACTAATATCTCAATTGTTGTCGAAGCTGCGACCGTCCGGACCGACCACATGCACGGTCACGAGGATCACGATCGCCGTGCGGACCGGCTGATAAGCTTCACTCTGGAACAGGCGGCCCACGAGAGGCAGGTCTCCGAG